>CALLYQ010000144.1 GCA_937858875.1 uncultured Lautropia sp.
CCGTGGCACAGAGCCGCTCGCGGATGTCGTCGATGTACAGCAGGATCGCGTTGGTGTCGGGGTCGGTGCCCAGGTAGTCGAGGACGTCGCCGAAATCGATGTCGACGCTGTCGCCCAGCGCGACGAAATGCGAGAAGCCGATCCCCTTCGTGCGCGACCAGTCGAGCACCGCCGTGCAGATCGCCCCCGATTGCGAAACGAAAGCGAGCTTGCCCGGCAAGGCGTCGATGTGGCTCAGGCTCGCGTTCAGGCCGGAGCGCGGGGCGAGCACCCCGAGGCTCGCCGGCCCGAGCACGCGCATGCCGTGACGATGCGCAGCATCGACGGCGCCGTCGCGCAGGCTGCGGCCGGCCTCGCCGGAGCGCCGCGACAGGCCGTCGCTGACCATGACGGCGACCTTCGTGCCGCGCGCGCCCAGTGCGTCGACGACCTCAGGAACGACCTCGTCGGGGCAGCAGACGACCGCGAGTTCCGGCGTCTCGGGCAGGCTCGCGACGTCGGGCCAGGCCAGCACTCCGGCCACCGCCCGATACTTCGGGCTGACCGGCATGATCGGCCCGTCGAAACCGCCGCCGAGCAGATTTCGCATCAGCACGTTGCCGACGTGGCGCGGCACGTTCGAAGCGCCGACGACCGCGACCGAGCGTGGCGAGAACAGATGGTCGAGATGGCGGACGCTCATGCAGCCATTGCCTCAAGCCTCAGCGCTGACTCGGCTGCCCGGGGGTCGCCTGAACGTAGCGATCAACTCGAATTCGTCTCCCGCGCCACGTCGGCCATGAAGTCGGCTTCGCGTACCGGCGAGGCCTGTCCCAGCCAGATCGGGTAATGCTCTTCGAAGTCGGCCATGATCTGTGCCAGCGGCATGTCGTCGAAACTGCCGCGCTGGTTCACGTACTCCATGTGCCGGTTCCCGGACCGGTCGTACGGGTGATAGATCGAATCCTCCCGGCCGTCGAATTCGAGCGGCAGCAGCCCGAAGCGCTCGCACAGTTCCAGGTTGAAGGCCGGCGTCGCCTTGCGCCAGGCGCCATCGAGCAGGATGTCGGTGTAGCCGTGCCAGATGAACAGGTCGGTGCCCATCATCTTGCGCATCCGTTCGGTGCTCAGGTGATTGCGCACGTCGGCGTATCCGACGCGCGCCGGGATGCCGGCGGCGCGGCAGGCAGCAGCGAGCAGTGCCGCCTTCGGCACGCACCAGCCGATGCCGGTCGACACCACGGTGCTGGCACGCATGCCTTCGACAGACATGTCGATCCGGTACGGGTCGTAGCGAAAGCCGTCGCGCACTGCGTAGTAGAGCGCGACCGCGCGATCGCGATCGTCGGTGCCTTGCGCATGGCGTTTCACGAAGGCGACGACATCGGGGTGATCGCTGTCGATCAGCGCGGTCGGGGCGAGGCTGGCATCGGTCATGTCTCGGGTCCGAGGTTTCGGTTGCGGAGTGTCGAGAGAACGGCTGCGGGCTGAACGTGTCAGTCGGCAAAGCAGCCGTTGTAGGTCGGCGGACAGGCGCTCGCGTCGATTCCAGCCGGCGCCGTCGCGCAGGCGGCAATCAGCAGCATCGACAAGCCGGCGACAGCGATCCTCAAAGCGGACATGGCGTCCTCCTGTACGGGCAGGAGCCGATTCGAAGGCCCGCGAGCGAAGGCTCACCGGCGTGTTCGCCGGGAAGATCAGTGGCTCGTGCCCTCTTCGCGGCTGATCTTGTTCCAGACGTTGTACTTGCCGATCGGCTTCCTCATCGGCAGGCGCTTGACCTCTTCGAGTGTAAGCGAATCGTAGACGACGATCGCCCCGTCATACTCGGACAGGCTCGCCAGCGCACGGCGGCCGTCGCGCGTGAACTCGATGTGCGCGAGCGTCTTGCCGGGCTCGCCGACGATTTCCTTGACGACCTTCAGCGTCTGCTTGTCGATGACCTGCAGGATGTGCTTCGCATCCGGGCTCATCATCGAATCGACGAAGGCATGCGGACTGGATCCATGGCTGCGCAGGAAGAAGCCCGGTCCGCGGATCGGGATCCGCTCGACGACCGACCAGTCGGCCAGATCGATCACCGTGACCTCGGCGCTCTTCAGGTTCGTGCTGGCCATCAGCGTGCGGTCGCCGCGCTGCCAGGTGATGCCCGAACCCAGGTGCGGCATGCCGGCCAGGGCCAAATCGGCGACCTTGCGCCGCGCATCGAGATCGACGACCTGGCCCGTGCCTTCGCGGGAGGCCCCCATCACATAGGCATAGTCCTGCGTGAAGAAGAAGTCGTCGAGCACCTGCTCGAGTCGCGTGCGGCGTGGCTCGGCGGTGAGGCCGGCTTTTGCCGCCTCATCGCCGTACCGGATTTCCCAGACCTCGGGCACGTCCTTCAGCGCCGCAACGAAGGACTGGCGTGGTGTCGCGTCGTAGACCGCCGACACGCGCGAGCTGCGGCCGTCTTCGCCGGTGACCGGGATCGAGCGCACGAGATTCAGGTCGCCGTCGAGCAGCACCAATGTATGCGGCAGATAGTTGGCGACCGCCACGTGCTGGCCGTCGGGCGAGACCGCCACGTTTCGCGTGTTGATTCCGGCACGGATCTCGGCCACGACCTTCAGGTTCCAGAGGTCGTACTTGCTGACCCAGCCGTCGCGCGAGCCGAAGAACACGTAGCGGCCCTGCTGCGCGAACTTCGGCCCGCCGTGCAGCGCGAAGCGCGACGGGAAACGGTGGATCGGCTCGAGCCGGTCGCCGTCGAGCACGCTGACGTGATGATCGCCGGTCTCGACGACCAGGAACAGGTTCAGCGGATCGGCCGAGAAGACCGGTTTGTCCGAAAGCGTTGCCGGGTCGACGTGCTCGATGCGCGAGGCGCGGATGTCCTCGTCACTCCAGCGCGGAGCCGGCACCACCGGCTTGTGGATCCAGTCGACCAGCGCAGCGATCTGCGCCTTCGACAGCATCGTATCGAAGCCCGGCATCTGTGTGGCCGGACGACCTTCGGCGACGACGGCGGTGGCTTCCGGGCGGCGCAGCCGCGCCAGGCTCTCGGGCAGCAGCGCCGGCCCCATGCCGCCGAGGCGGTCGCTGCCGTGGCAGACGGCGCAGTGCTGTTCGTAGAGCTTTGCCACGTCAGGCGCTGCAGAGTCGGCCGTCGCCGGCTGAGCCTGCGCCTCCGCTGCGAGCAACGCGGTCATCGCACCAGCGAGCAGCAGCACGACGGCCGGACCCGCTGCGCGAGTCCGCCGACGCAGAACGGGCGCGTTCGAGACGAAGCGGCGAAACATGCTGCCAACCATGCGAGCCAACTGCATCAAGTCGCTCCGCTGGTCGATTCGACGGGCGCGGATCTGGCGCCTTCGGCTCTGTCGGCCGCCAGCCGCTCGAAACGGCTGACCCGGACCCACGGCGTCGTCACGACGCGCTCGGCGCCATAGTCCTCGGGCGTGACGCCGATCTCCTCGTCTTCGAGGTAACAGGCCGGATCCTCCGCCCAGGTGTCGCCGGTGACCTGCTGCGCGCGCACGCGCGAATTGCCGTTGCAGATCGACAGGTAGCGACAGGCGCCGCAGCGACCGCCGACCTGGCGCGGGTGCTGCTTGAGCCCGGCCATCAGCGGATTCGACAGGTCGTTCCAGATCTCGCCGAAAGGCCGCTCGCGGACGTTGCCTACCGGTACGTGCCACCACATCGTGTCAGGATGGACGACACCCAGGTTGTCGATGTTCGCGACGTTGACGCCGCTGGCATTGCCACCCCACTGCCGCAGCTTCGCCTCGATGTGCTCGGCGCGATCCGGAAAGCGGCGCCGCACCCAGTGCAGCATGAAGACGCCGTCGGCGTCGTTGTTGCCGGTGACGAACTCCTTTTCGATGCCGCGCCGGTGCAGCTGCAGACAGGTCTCGAACAGCAATTCCATCGCCTCGCGCGTGGTGCGGTGGCGGGCATCGCTGGCCCGATGCTTGTTGCCCCGACCGGCGTAGTTCAGGTGCGAGAAATAGAACTTGTCGATCTCCTCGTCTTCGACGAGCTGCAACAGCGCCCGCAGGTCGTGCGCATTGTGCTCGGTCATCGTGTAGCGCACGCCGACCTTGATGCCGCGCTGCTGGCACAGCCGGATACCGGCCACCGACGCGTCGAAGGCGCCCTTCTTGCGGCGGAACAGGTCATGCGTTTCGGCGATGCCGTCGAGGCTCACGCCGACGTAGTCGAAGCCGGTGTCGACGATCGCGTCGATGTTCGTCTCGTCGATCAGCGTGCCGTTGCTCGACAGGCCGACGTAGAAGCCGCGCGCCTTCGCCCGCGCCGCGATCTCGAAGATGTCCGGCCGCATCAGCGGCTCGCCGCCCGACAGGATCAGCACGGGCACCCTCGCCGCCTGCAGGTCGTCCATGACGCGGAACACTTCGGCCGTCGACAACTCGCCGGGAAAGTCGGTGTCGGCCGAGATCGAATAGCAGTGCTTGCAGGTCAGGTTGCAGCGGCGGATCAGGTTCCAGATGACGACCGGCCCCGGCGGATTGCGGCGCGACAGCGCCGGTGTCGGCCGGTCGAGTTCGCGGATGAACTGTGAAATTCGGAACATGGAAGCGATCCTCTTCGATGGGGACGACAGCGCGGTCCTCAAGGACCGGCGGCAAGCCGCAGTCCGGTTTTCTTCAGGATGGCGGAGGAAAAGAGCACGTCGCGACCGCGGCAGGCGCCGGCGTATTCCTCGTTCAGCAGCGCCTCGATCCGCGCCACTTGCTGCTGCGCGCCTTCGCGGCTCGTCGAATGGACCATCGCGAACAGGTTGTACGGCCAGTCCGGCAGGTGGCGCGGGCGGCGGTAGCAGTGGGTGACGAAATCGAGCGCGCCGACGCGCTCGCCCACCGCGTCGATCACCGCGTCGTCGATGTCCCATACGCTCATGCCGTTGGCGGTGTAGCCGATCGCGTAGTGGTTGGGCACCGCGCCGA
>CALLYQ010000145.1 GCA_937858875.1 uncultured Lautropia sp.
CGTCGTAGCGGCCGCCGCGCGCGATCGCGTAAGGTACCTGCTCGACGTAGGCGGCGAAGGTGACGCCGCTGTGGTAGCGATAGCCGCGCTGGTCGGCCAGGTCGGCCGACAGTTCGACGCCGGGCCAGCGCCGCCACAGCGGCGAGGTCGCAAGCCGTTCGAGCTGGTCGAGCGCCGCCGAGATCGTCGGGTCCTTGGGCAGCACGGTGCGTGCGCGCGCGATCGGGTCGCGACCGATCGAGCCGGGTAAGCCGCCGGCGGCGGCCCGCGCAGCGGAGGCGCCGCCGTCGAGCCTGCCGTGCAGCGTCGTCAGCGCCAGCAGCGCATCGCGCAGAGGGCGCGGCGCGCCGGTCAGCGCCGCATCGAGGCCGGGAACGTCCTTGCCCTGCAGCAGCGCGTACAGGTCTTCGTCTTCCAGGCCCGGCACCTGACCGTGCAGCGCCAGCAACGCCGGCACGATGCCGACGTGGCACAGGTCGATGCGCACGCGCGTGCATCCGGCTGCATCGAGTGAACGCACCAGCAGGTCGATGATCTCGAGGTCGGCCTCGATGCCGGCGTGGCCGTAAAGTTCGGCGCCGATGTGCAGTGGCTCGCGCGTGGCGAACGGGCCGGCGGCGCGCGTATGCAGCACCGAGCCGGCGTAGCACAGCCGCGCGACGCCCGGCCGGTTCAGCAGGTGTGCGTCGATACGCGCGACCTGCGGCGTGATGTCGGCGCGGATGCCCAGCGTGCGCCCGGACAACTGGTCGACCAGCTTGAAGGTGCGCAGGCCGAGGTCGCGCCCGGATCCGGTGAGCAAGGAATCGAGATGCTCGATCAGCGGCGGCATCACCAGCTCGAAGCCGTACGATCGGTACAGGTCGAGCAGGCGTCTGCGCAAATCCTCGATCCGGCGTGCCTCGGAAGGCAGCACGTCGGCAATGTTCTCTGGCAACAGCCAGGGCTGCATGGCGGAAGTCCCGTCGGCAAAAAACCGTCTATTTTAAGTCCCCGGCGCCGAGAGCCCGGAATCTTCTTCGGCGAACGGCCGAGCGGCACTGGCCCTGGCGAGCGGCTCCCGATCTCAGAGCAGCAGCAGCGCCAGGCCGAGCAGCGCGGCGCCGGTTCCGACGAAACGGATCTGTCCGTCTCGCAACCGGGCCACCTGCAGGAACATCTCGCGCCAGCGCGCGGGGGCCAGCATCGGCAACAGCCCCTCGAGCACGAGCATCAGGCCGACCGCCGCAAGCAGCTTGTCCACTTGCCTTCCCGAGCTCCGGGCGCCCGCGCCGCTCAGGGAGCCGGTGTTCCGGCGATCTGCCTGGCGGTGCCCGGCCCCGGGGTGCCTGACCCGGCGGTGCCTGGCCCAGCGGCGCCCGGCGCATCGGCGCCCGGCGCATCGCCACTCTTGAAGTGCTTGAAGAAGTCGGCCGACGGATCGACGACCATCAGGTCGTTGCGGCTGCGGAACGACGCGCGGTAAGCCTCGAGGCTGCGATAGAAATTCGCGAAGTCGGGATTCTGGCCGAACGAGGCGCCGTAGAGTTCGGTCGCCCGGGCGTCGCCGCGGCCCTTGATCTCCTGCGCATCGCGGTAGGCCTGCGCGATGATCACCTCGCGTTGCCGGTCGGCGTCGGCCCGGATCTTCTCGGACTCGGCTGCACCGGTCGCGCGGCGCTCGTTGGCGACGCGCTTGCGCTCGGACTCCATCCGCGCGAAGACGCGCTCCTGGACCTCGGGCGCGAAATCCACGCGCTTGAGCCGGACGTCGACGACCTCGATGCCGATCTCGCGCGAGTCCTCGTCGACCTTGCGACGCACGTTCTCCACGACCTCGTTGCGAGCGTTCGAGACGACGTCGGCGACCGTGCGCCGCGCGACCTCGTTGTTCAGCGAGTCGCGCAGGCTGCGCGAGATCCGGTCGGCGGCTATCTGCTCGCTGCCCGAGACCGAGCGGATGTACTCGCGCGGGTCGACGATTCGCCACTTGACGAAGGTGTCGATCATCACGTTGAGCTTCTCGGACGTGATGAAGCGGTCGCTGTCCGGCGCGTCGAGCGTCTGGATCCGCTTGTCGAAGTAGGAAACGTTCTGGAACGGCGGCGGCAGCTTGAAGTACAGCCCCCGCTTGTCGTGGATCTGCCGGATCTCGCCGAGTGCGTAGACGACCGCGAACTGGCGCTGGTCGACGATGAAGACCGTGGACAGGAAGATCGCGAATGCGATGGCCAGGCCGATGGCGATGGGAAGGAGCTTGTTCATTTCGTTCGCTCGTTCAGCGGCTGCTGCGTTCGCGGCTGCGCAGGCCGTCGAGCCTGACGGCCGACGAATCGCCGGCGCCCGGGGCGGGCTGGGC
>CALLYQ010000146.1 GCA_937858875.1 uncultured Lautropia sp.
GGCGCCGCACGGCGGCGGCGCCTTTTCGGGCAAGGACCCGTCGAAGGTCGACCGCTCGGCCGCCTATGCGGCGCGCTACGTGGCGAAGAACATCGTCGCGGCCGGCCTGGCGAGCAAGTGCCTGGTCCAGGTCTCGTACGCGATCGGCATCGCCAAGCCGACCTCGGTCATGGTCACCACCGAGGGCACCGGCAAGGTCGACGACGCGCGACTGTCACAACTGGTGCACGACAGCTTCGACCTCAGGCCCAAGGGCATCGTGAAAATGCTCGACCTGCTGCGTCCGATCTACGAGAAGACCGCCGCCTACGGCCACTTCGGGCGCGACGAGCCCGAGTTCGCCTGGGAGAGGACTGATCGGGCCGCTGCGTTGCGGGACAAGGCGGGCCTCTGACGAGGGTCAAATCGGCGCCGGGCGCGAAGCGGTTCAATGCCGGAATGAATCCGATCTTCCAGGCGGTGTCGAAGCTGCTGGACAGCGGTGCCGGCGTGCCGGTGGAGCTGTCCAGCGCCGAGATCGCCGACTCGCTGTCTCGCGAAACGCGGATCCGGGTAGCCACGCGGCTCGCGCTGGTCCGGCTCGCTGCGCGCTGCGAGCAAGGCGAGGTCGGCTCGGTCGAGGACGCACACCCGTGCGAGCTTTGTGCGCCGCTGATCGCCCGCCGCCTTCAGCGGCTGGCCGAGGCCGACGAGAGCACGGCGATGGCCGGGCTCCTCGAGCTCGCGCCGGCGCTGCAGCACCTGAGCAGAGAACTCGAGCGGGAACACAATCCGATGGCGGCGGTGCCACGGGCGATGCTGGAGTTGTTGCGGGCGCAGTTGCACTGAGCCCGCGCACTCAGGGTGCGAGCCGCTCCCTGAGCCACCGATCTGCTTCCCGCCGATAGACCAGGCGGTCATGCAAGCGCGACGGCCGCCCCTGCCAGAACTCCCAGCGGTCGGGCACGAGCCGGAAGCCGCCCCAGTGCGGTGGCCGCGGCGGATGGGTGCCGAACTTCAGTCCGAACTCGGCGGCGCGCTTGACGAGCACGGCACGCGAGGCGATCGGCCGGCTTTGTTCGGAAGCCCAGGCGCCGATCCGGGAGGCCAGCGGGCGCGACGCGAAATAGGCGTCGGATTCCGCGTCGTCGACCTTAACCACCGGTCCCTCGATGCGGACCACGCGTTCGAGCTCGACCCAGTGGAACTGCAGCGCGGCAAAGGCGTTGCCGGCCAGCTCCAGCCCCTTGCGGCTCTCGTAGTTCGTGTACCAGACGATGCCGCGCTCGTCGGCGTCCTTGACCAGCACGATGCGCGTCGACGGCCGACCGCCGGCGCCGACCGTGGCGACGGTCATCGCGTTCGGCTCGGGCACCTGCGCTTCGATCGCCTCGCGGAACCAGGCCTGGAACTGGCGCAGCGGGTCGTCGGCGGCCACGCCCTCGTCGAGCTCTCCGCGTTCGTAGTTCTTGCGCAAATCGGCGATCTTCGTCATGTTTCGCAGCTCGGAGGCCGGTCGGCCCATTGCAAAACAGGAACTCTACGATGAAACGATCCCTGATCTCGTTCGGCGCCGCCTTGGCGCTCGCCATGGGTGTCTCGACGGCCCAGGCTGCTTCGCAATCCAGCGACGGACCCGCCTCGATGCTGGCGCAGGCCGCGGCGGCCGACAAGACGCCGGCCTCCGCCCGGATCGACGTCAACAGTGCGAGCGCCGACGAACTGCAGACGCTGAAGGGAATCGGCCCGGCGCGGGCCGATGCGATCATCGCCGGGCGACCGTATGCCGGCAAGGACGACCTGATACGTCGCAAGATCGTGCCGCAGTCGGTCTACGACGAGATCAAGGACGAGATCATCGCGAGACAGAAATAGCACCCGGCGCAGACGCGTAGTCGACACGGCCGACAGCTCGGCGCCGCCAAGGCACCTACACCGGGCGCTATAATCGGCGCCAGCCCGAGGAGCGCTGCAACGGCCGCCTGTCTTTTCACGGCGACCGCCAGGCTCGGGACGTTCATCTGCAACGGCGCTCGTCGAACCGTGTTCCGCCACGGCAGACGGGCCCCGCCCGGACCGCGATCCATTCGCCGGTCCCCGCCGAAGTTCCCCGTTTGTCGCGACGGACCTCACCCCGATGGAGTGATCATGTCCGCCGTACTCGATACCCAATCCAGCGCCTCCTCGCGGGCCGAGGCTCACGGCGGCGACTTCCGCGTCGCCGACCTGTCGCTGGCCGACTGGGGCCGCAAGGAAATCCGCATCGCCGAGACCGAGATGCCCGGCCTGATGGCGATCCGCGACGAATACGCGTCAAGCCAGCCGCTGAAGGGCGCGCGCATCACCGGCTCGCTGCACATGACGATCCAGACCGCCGTGCTGATCGAGACGCTGACCGCGCTCGGTGCGCAGGTGCGCTGGGCCTCGTGCAACATCTTCTCGACGCAGGACCACGCGGCGGCGGCGATCGCCGCCGCCGGCGTGCCGGTGTTCGCGCACAAGGGCGAGACGCTGGCCGAATACTGGGACTACACGCACCGGATCTTCGACTGGCCCGACGGCCAGCCGTCGAACATGATTCTCGACGACGGCGGCGACGCGACGCTGCTGATCCATCTCGGGGCGAAGGCAGCGAAGAATCCGGGCGTGCTCGACAGGCCGGGCAGCGAGGAGGAAATCGAGCTGTTCGCGTCGATCCGCCGTCAGCTCGCGAAGGACCCCGGCTGGTACGAGCGGCAGTTGAACGCGATCGTCGGAGTGACCGAGGAAACGACCACCGGCGTCAAGCGGCTGTACCAGATGTCGGCGCTCGGCGAACTGGCGTTCCGTGCGATCAACGTCAACGACTCCGTCACGAAGAGCAAGTTCGACAACCTGTACGGCTGCCGCGAATCGCTGGTCGACGGCATCAAGCGCGCGACCGACGTGATGGTCGCCGGCAAGATCGCCGTGGTCGCCGGCTACGGCGACGTCGGCAAGGGCTCGGCGCAGGCGCTGCGCGCGCTGTCGGCACAAGTCTGGATCACCGAGTGCGACCCGATCTGCGCGCTGCAGGCCGCGATGGAAGGCTATCGCGTGGTCACGCTCGAGTACGCGGCCGACAAGGCCGACATCTTCGTGACGGCGACCGGCAACCGCGACGTGATCGGCTTCGAGCACATGGCGCGGATGAAGGACCAGGCGATCGTCTGCAACATCGGCCACTTCGACAACGAGATCGACGTCGCCTCGCTGAAGAAGCACTGCCAGTGGGAGTCGATCAAGCCTCAGGTCGACCACGTGATCTTCCCGGCCGAAGGCGACCGGCCCGAGAAGCGGATCATCCTGCTCGCCGAAGGCCGGCTGGTGAACCTCGGCTGCGCAACCGGACATCCGTCGTACGTGATGAGCTCGTCGTTCGCCAACCAGACGATCGCGCAGATCGAGCTGTGGACCCGCAGCGACTTCTACGAGCGCGGCAAGGTCTACGTGCTGCCGAAGCATCTCGACGAGAAGGTCGCGCGGCTGCAACTGAAGAAGCTCGGCGCGATGCTGACCGAGCTGACGCCCGAGCAGGCGAGCTACATCGGCGTGCCGGTCGAAGGGCCGTACAAGCCGGACAGTTACCGTTATTGATTGACGCAGTCGATTCGACAGATCCAGAATGGAGCCGATGGCTCCATTCTGGAGGCGCTCAAATGGCTGTCAACCTCTCGATCAAGGGCGTACCCGAACACGTGGCCGCTCGTCTGCGCGCGCGAGCCGAGCGCAATCGGCGCTCGCTGCAAAAGGAATTGCTGGCGATCGTCGAGCGGGCAGCCCACGAAAGCGACGTGCACGCGGCGGCGAGCCTCGTCAATGGGAACGCGAGCGGAAGAGGGACCGACAGCGGGAGCGGCCAGCCTGCCGCCACGCCCGTCACACCCGAAGTGGTGACCCGGCCCGGCTCCCTGACGGTCGAAGAGATCGCAGCGCGATTGCGAGCGCTGTATCCCGAACCGGTCGCCGACCTGCCTCGCTCGGTAGACATCATCCGCCAGGCGCGGGACAGCCGGTGACGCGCGCATCCGCCCAGGCGCTTCAGATGATCGTTGCCGAACCGCCGCCCGGCTATCGGATGCTGCGGCCAATGGTGGTGGACTGCAGCGTCCTTTGTGCCTTGCTGTTCCAGGAGCCCGAGCGCGACGAGGCCGAGATCCGGCTCTCAGGTCATGCATTGAACGCCCCGGGCCTGCTCGACTACGAGATCGCGAACGTCGCTTCGAAGAAGCAGGCTCGAGGAAATCCGGGGCTCGTCGAACATGCGCTCGGTCTCTACGCAGCGCTGCCGATTCGGCTGCATGGATGCGAACTTCGGCCGGTGTGCGAACTGGCAGAGCGCTACGAACTTTCGGCATACGACGCCGCCTATCTGTGGCTCGCCGCGAGTCTGAAGGCGCCGCTGGCAACCTTCGACCGCAAGCTCGGCGAGGCAGCGCGTCGGCACCTGTCGGAGCTATGAGTGTTCGCGATGCGGATCGACCAACTGCTCGTGAGGCGCGGCATCGCGCCGACCCGTTCCGCAGCCCAACGGCTGATCGCCGGCGGCGCCGTGCTCTGGCTCGCGCCGGCGGGCTGGAAAGCGCCGACAAAGGCCGGCGACGAAGTTCCTGCCGACTGCGAGCTGAAGCTCACAGACGATGCCGAACTGCGCTACCTGTCACGCGGCGGCCTGAAGCTCGAAGGCGCGCTGGCTGCTGCCGGCGTCGACCCACGCGGCATGGTCTGCCTCGACTTCGGGCAGAGCACCGGCGGCTTCACCGACTGCCTGCTGCAGGCCGGCGCGGCGCGGGTCGTGGGCGTCGAAGTCGGGCACGGACAGCTCCATCCCGCACTTCGCGACGACTCGCGCGTGCTGGCCTTCGAGGGGCTGAACGTGCGCGCGATCGGCAGCGGTGCCGCCGACGCACCGCCGGCGTTCGCCGCATCCGTTCCCGACACCGGCTTCGACCTCGTCGTCGCCGACCTGAGCTTCATCTCGCTGGTGCACGCGCTGGCGCCGGCCGCATCGCTGCTGCGAACCCGTGGCACCTTGCTGGCGCTGGTCAAGCCGCAGTTCGAATTGGGCCCCGGCGCCGTCGACGCGCGCGGCCTGGTGCGCGACGAAAGCCGCCTGTCCGGGCTTCGCGAGCGCATCGAAGACGACGCGCGGCGCGCCGGCCTGAAACCCATCGGCTGGTTCGACAGCCCGATCCGCGGCGGCGACGGCAACCGCGAATTCTTCCTTCACGCAGCCAAATGACAAGCAACGCCCACGCCGACGACACGAACCGCTCGAACGGCTTCCGGATCGAACTGAGCTTCGAATTCTTTCCGCCGAACACCGAGGCGGGCGCCGACAAGCTGCGCGACGTGCGCGCCCGCCTCGCCGCGCTGTCGCCGGATTTCTTCAGCGTCACCTACGGCGCCGGCGGCGCGACGCGCGACAAGACGCTGGCGACCGTGACCGCCATCGCCGACGAGGGTCGCGTGGTCGCACCGCACATGTCGTGCATCGGTGCAACGCGCGAATCGATCGCCGAACTGCTGGCGCTGTACCGCGAACGCGGCATCGGCAGGCTGGTCGCGCTGCGCGGCGATCTGCCGTCCGGAATGGTCGACACGGGCGACTTCCGCTACGCGAGCGATCTCGTCGAATGGATCCGCCGGCAGACCGGCGACGAGTTCCGGATCGCCGTCGCCGCGTATCCGGAGGTGCACCCGCAAGCCCGCTCGGCCGAGGCCGACCTGCGGGCCTTCGTGATCAAGATGCGGGCCGGCGCCGATCTGGCGATCACGCAGTATTTCTTCAACGCCGACGCGTACTTCCGCTTCCGCGACGAGGCAGCGCGCGCCGGGGTCGACGCTCCGATCGTTCCGGGGATCATGCCGATCAACAACTACGTGCAGCTCGCACGTTTCTCCGATGCCTGCGGCGCCGAGATCCCCCGCTGGATCCGCTCGCGCCTGGCCGGCTACGGCGACGACATCGAATCGATCCGCGGCTTCGGCGTCGAGGTCGTCACCGACCTGTGCCGCCGCCTGCTCGATGGCGGTGCGCCCGGCCTGCACCTGTATACGCTCAACCAGGCCGAGGCCAGCGAACGGATCATCGGCGCACTGCGCGGCGGCCGCGCAGCCGCGCAGGATTCGTAGCGATTCCGCTGACGGCAGCGCCGGCGCCGTTCGTCGGACCGCGTTGCCGGCGCCCCGACGAACGGCACCCCGGCATCTTCTTGCCTGTAGTTCCGCTGGCTAAGATCCGGCGCATGAGCCACCTCGCCCAAGCGCAAGGATCCCTGCGGGAACGACGCTGCCAGATCGGCGTGTCGTGCCTGGAGCCCGGCATGTATGTCGCCGATCTCGATCGGCCCTGGCTCGACACCCCGTTCCTGCTCGAAGGATTCCTCGTCGACAGCAGCATCGAACTCGAGACGCTGCGGCGTTATTGCCGCTACGTCTACGTCGACCCCGACCGCTCCGATCCGTCGCTGGGCCAGAAGATCCGCAGCGCCGAACTGGTCGGCCATCCGCTGGCCGCCGGGCTCGAGCATGCCGGCGCCGACGAACCCGACACCGAAACGCTGCTACTGCAGGCCGCCGGCCTGCAGATGCCGCGACGCGACCGTTCGCTGCGCGCGCGCGACGACGTGCGGATCAGCACGCAGACGCGAGAGCGGTTCCGCCGCTTCGTGCGCGCGACGGCGGTCGCCACCGAAGCGCCGTCGCGCGACGGCATGATCGAGCGCACGACCGGGTGGCTGCGCGGCTGGCTGTCGGCCGACGAAGACGGCGAGACGCCGCGCGCCTGGCAGCAGCGATCGTTGATGGACGTGCGAGCGATGCTGCCGGCACACTTCAAGTACGTGCGGCACCCCGATCCGGT
>CALLYQ010000147.1 GCA_937858875.1 uncultured Lautropia sp.
TTTGCGCCTCGCATCGCATCCCGTCTCGCGCGTCCCTCGGGTGGCATTCCAGTGATGCAGCGGACTAGCCATCACACGACTCGCGCGGCGAGCAGGTCGTGGATGCCGAGTGCGCCGACCAGCCGGCCGTCGTCGACGACGAGCAGCTGCGTGATCCGGTGCTCCTCCATCAGCCGCACCGCCTCGGCCGCCAGCGCCTGGCTGCCGATCGTGCGTGGCGAGCGCGTCATCACCTCGTCGACGCTCAGGCCCTGCACTTCGCGCCCCTGCTCGAGCAGACGCCGCAGGTCGCCGTCGGTGAAGACGCCGGCCAGCGTGCCGGTCGTGCCGAGCACGGCGGTCATCCCCATCCGCTTGCGGGTGATTTCGATGATCGCGTCGACGAGCCGGGCGCCGCTGGCCACCGTCGGCAGCGCATCGCCGCTGCGCATGACGTCGGCCACGCGCGTGAGCAGCCGCCGGCCGAGCGCGCCGCCCGGGTGCGAGCGTGCGAAATCGAGCGGGCCGAAGCCGCGCGCGTCGAGCAGTGCGACGGCCAGCGCGTCGCCCAGCGCCAGCGCGGCGGTGGTGCTCGCGGTCGGCGCCAGGTTCAGAGGGCAGGCCTCGCGTTCGACGGCTGCGTCGAGATGGACATCGGCGAGTCGCGCCAGCGTGGAGTCGGCGTTGCCGGTGATCGCGATCAGCCGGGCGCCCTGGCGCTTGACCACCGGCACGATCGTGACCAGTTCGTCGGTGGTGCCCGAGTTCGACATCGCGACGAAGACGTCGTCGCTCGTGACCATGCCGAGATCGCCGTGGCTGGCCTCGGCCGGGTGCAGGAAGAAGGCCGGCGTGCCGGTCGACGCCAGCGTGGCGGCGACCTTGCGGGCGACGTGGCCCGACTTGCCCATGCCGCTGACGACGACGCGGCCGCTGCACTCGAGGATGAGCTCGCAGGCGCGCGCGAAGTCGTCGCCGACGCGCTCGGCCAGGCCGGCGACCGCTTCGGCTTCGATCTTCAGGACTTCGCGCGCCTGCGCGACGAGCCGTTGCGGGTTGCTCGCGATCGGGTCGGTCATCCGCCGAGTATATGCCCGCCCGGCGCCCGGAAACGGCCGCGGCTCGGGCCGTTTCGGCCCGAGCGTTTAAACTACCCGGTTTGTCGGTGCGCGCCGAGGTGCCGCCGTTTCCCCCATACGTGCTGGACTACACCCTGGATTCTTCCGATTTGGACCGCGATCTTCTTGTCCTCGATCATGTGCGCTTCGGCTACCGCGAGCGCAAGGTGCTCGAGGACGTCTCGCTGCGCTTCGGCCGTGGGCGGATCGTCGCGCTGATCGGCGGCTCGGGGTCCGGCAAGACGACGATCCTGCGTCTGATCGGCGGCAAGCTGCGTCCGCAGCACGGTCGCGTGGTCTTCGACGGACAGGACGTCCATCGCCTGGATAGTACGGGGCTTTACGCGCTGCGCCGCCGGATCGGAATGCTCTACCAGTTCGGGGCGCTGTTCACCGACCTGAACGTCTTCGAAAACGTCGCCTTCCCGATCCGCGAGCACACCGACCTGCCGTCGCCGCTGGTGCGCGATCTCGTGCTGATGAAGCTCGAGGCGGTCGGGCTGCGCGGCGCCTCCCGGCTGCGCACCTCGCAGCTGTCGGGCGGCATGGCGCGCCGAGTCGCGCTGGCGCGGGCGATCGCGCTCGATCCGCAACTGGTCATGTACGACGAGCCCTTCACCGGCCTCGATCCGGTGTCGCTGGCCACGGTGTCGAACCTGATCCGCCGGCTAACCGACACGCTGGGCTGCACGTCGATCCTCGTGTCGCACGACATCGACAAATCGTTCGCGATCGCCGACTACGTCTACCTGCTGGCCGGCGGCCGCATCGCCGCGCAGGGCACGCCGGCGCAGATGCGCGCCTCCGACGATCCCAACGTACGGCAGTTCCTCGACGGCGGCGTCGACGGTCCGATCGCGTTCCACTACCAGGCGCGGCCGATCGCCGAGGACCTCGGAGTGCCGCGATGATGCGTTCGCTGCTGATGCCGGTGCGCCTGCTCGTCGACTTCGTCGCCGGGGTCGGCCAGGGAGCGCTGTTCTTCCTGCGCCTGTGCCTGCTGGGGCTCGCTTCGCTGCGCCGGCCGCGGCTGGTCGTCGACCAGATGCATTTCATCGGCAACTACTCGCTGTCGATCATCATGGTCTCGGGGCTGCTCGTCGGCTTCATCCTCGGGCTGCAGGGTTACTACACGCTGCGCCAGTTCGGTTCCGAGGAGACGGTCGGCCTCGTCGTCACGCTGTCGCTGGTGCGCGAGCTCGGCCCGATCGTCACCGCGTTGCTGTTCGCCGGTCGCGCCGGCACTTCGCTGACTGCCGAGATCGGCCTGATGAAGGCCGGCGAACAGCTCGACGCGATGGAGATGATGGCCGTCGACCCGGTCGAACGCGTGCTGGCGCCGCGCTTCCTGGCCGCGGTGCTGAGCATGCCGCTGCTGGCCGCGCTGTTTTCGGCGCTCGGCGTGCTTGGCGGCTACCTGGTCGGCGTCGAGCTGATCGGTGTCGACGCCGGCTCGTTCTGGTCGCAGATGCAGGCCGGCGTCGACTGGTTCGACGACGTCGGCAACGGCGCGATCAAGAGCGTCGTCTTCGGCTTCACCGTCGCCTTCGTCGCGCTGTACGTCGGCTACAGAGCGCAACCCACGCCCGAGGGCGTCGCACGGGCCACGACCACGACCGTCGTCGCCTCGTCGCTGGCGGTACTGGCTCTCGACTTCGTCCTGACCGCACTGATGTTCGGCGCTTACTGACAGGCGTCTCGACCGACTATGGAGAAAGATCGATGAAACGACTCGGTGTCGACCTGCTGGTCGGTCTGTTCGTGTTGCTGGGCTTCGCGGCGCTCATTTTCCTGGCGCTGCGCGCCGGCAACATGAGCAGCGCGCTGGGGCTCGGCCAGACCTTCGAGGTCAGCGCGCAGTTCGACAACATCGGCGGGCTGAAGCCGCGGGCGGCCGTGCGCAGCGCCGGGGTCGTCGTCGGCCGCGTCACGTCGATCGGCTTCGACGACAAGACCTACCGCGCACAGGTGACCATGGAACTCGACGAGCGCTACGAATTCCCGAAGGACACCTCGGCCAAGATCCTGACCTCGGGCCTGCTCGGCGAGCAGTACATCGGTCTCGAACCGGGCGGCGACGTCGAGATGCTGGCCGCCAGCGACACGATCCGGCTGACACAGTCGGCCGTCGTGCTCGAGAACCTGGTCGGCCAGTTGCTGTACGGCCGGGCCGCCGAAGGGAGCCAGCAGTGATTGCGCTGCCGATGGGCGGCTCGCCATCACCGAAGCGGGGCATCGCGGCTCGGATCCCGGCGCGCCTGGCCCGTTTTGCCGGCGCCGCACTGCTCGCGCTCTCGCTGGCCGGCTGCGCAACGACCGGGACCGACGGGCAGGGCGGTGTCGCCGGCGATCCGCTGGAACCGTTCAACCGGTCGATGTACTCGTTCAACGACACGCTCGACCGCGCGGTGCTGCGGCCCGTGGCCAGGGGCTATGAACGGGTCGTCCCGGAGCCGGCGCGCGATATGGTCGGCAACTTCTTCGGCAACCTCGCCGACATCTGGACCGGCGTCAACCAGCTGCTGCAGGGTAAGCCCGCCGAGGGCTTCTCCGACTTCTGGCGCGTGGCGATCAACACCACGTTCGGCTTCGGCGGCATCGCCGACGTCGCCAGCCTGATGGGCATCGAGAAGCACGACGAAGACTTCGGCCAGACGCTTGGCGTCTGGGGCGTGCCGAGCGGCCCGTATCTGGTCCTGCCGTTCCTCGGTCCGTCGACGGTGCGCGATGGCGCGGCCTGGGCTGCCGTCGATTTCTGGGGCGACCCGGTCGTCGAGCTGACTTCGTCGCACGGCCGTCGAAACAATGTCTACGTGCTGCGCACCATCGACAGGCGCGCCCGGCTGTTCCAGGCCGAGGGCTTGCTGGAAGGCGCCGCGCTCGACCGGTATAGCTTCATGCGCGACGCCTGGCTGCAGCGCCGCCGCAACCAGGTCTACGACGGCAATCCACCGCCGCTCGACGACGACTGCGCCTACTGCGACGAATACCTCGAAGAAGAGGACGATGCCGGCGCGCAGGCGACCGGCGATCGCGCCGGCGACGCCGCGAGCCCACCCGTGAACGAGCGGCCCTGAACCGCGCCATCCGATCCGGAGGAGTTCAATGACCGCATACCATCATTTCCGCCTGGCGGCGACGCGAGCGCCGCGTCTGCCGCTGCGCCGCCGGCTGATGTCGGCCGCGCTGGCCGCCGGCGCCGGGCTCGGCTTCGCTCCGGCACCTGCCTTTGCCGAAGAGTCGCCCGATGCGCTGATCGAGCGGGTCGGCAACGAACTGATCCAGCTGATCGGCAACGACGAGTCGATCAAGCGCGGCGACATCGGCGCGGTCAACAGGCTGGTCGACGAAAAGGTGATGCCCTACGTCAACTTCGAGCGGATGACCGCGCTGTCGGCCGGCCGCTGGTGGCGCGAGGCCACGCCAGAGCAGCGCAAGCAGTTGATGACCGAGTTCCGCAACATGCTGCTGCGCACCTATTCGGGTGCGCTCGAGCAGGTCGGCAACCAGACGCTGCGGATGAAGCCGCTGCGCGCCGAACCGGGCGCCACCGACGTCATCGTGCGCAGCGAGATCGTGCAGCCTGGTCGCGAGCCGATCCAGCTCGACTACCGGATGCACAAGGTCGGCGGCAACTGGAAGATCTACGATCTGAACATTCTCGGCATCTGGATCGTCGAGACCTACCGCAGCCAGTTCAACCAGGAGGCGCAGCGCGGCGGCGTCGACGGGCTGATCCGCAGCCTCGCCGACAAGAACCGCGAGTTCGGCCCGGGCAAGGGATCGCAGGGCACCTGAACGATGCATAGCTTTCCGCCGCAGGTCGATTTCGCCAATGCCGCCGCCGTGCTCGGTCAGGCAGCCGACGCCACGGCCGCCGGGCAGGGCGAGCGCGTCTACGACCTGTCGG
>CALLYQ010000148.1 GCA_937858875.1 uncultured Lautropia sp.
CGGGCGTCGTAGAGCGGCTTGCCGGCCTCGGCAGCGATCAGGCGGGCGAATTCATCGCGCCGCGCACGCACAATCTCGGCTGCCCGGACCAGGACGTCGGCGCGCGCGAAGCGCGGCAGCTTGCGCATGACCTGGTAGGCGGCCTGCGCGCGGCCGATCGACCGTTCGATGTCCTCGGCCGAGCAGACCGGCATGTCGCCGACTTTGGAGCCGTCGTAGGGGGAGAGGATGGCTTCGTGCGTCAAGGCCTGCGCTTGCATGGTTCGACCAGAGGGAAAGGGAAGAAATGATCGAGACGACGAGTCTAAGGTACTTCAGGGAGGTCGCGCTCCAGGGTTCGTTGCGCCAGGCGGCCGAGCGCCTGTTCGTCGCGCAGAGCGCGTTGAGTCGCCAGATATCGGTGCTCGAGCGCGAGCTCGGCGTGGCGCTGTTCGAGCGGCGCGCCCGCGGCATGACCCTGACTCCGGCCGGCCGGTTGTTCCTCGAGTACGCCGACGAGTCGCGAGCCCGGCTCGAGGCCTTGCGTGCGGCGATCCACGAATTCGAGCTGCTCGAGCGCGGGCACGTCGATATCGCCTGCGTCGAGGGGCTGCTGTCCGGATTGATGCCGGACTTCGTCGAGGCGTTCGTTGCCGAGCACCCGGGCCTCACGCTCAACATCGCGGCGATGGGCTCGCACGCGGTTGCGGAGGCGGTCGCCGAGCACCAGGTCGACCTCGGCATCGTGTTCGGGCAGTCGCCGCGGCGCGATCTCGTCGAACTGGCCACTTCGCGCCAGCCGCTCTGCGCAATCGTCTCCCCGCGGCATCCGCTCGCCCGCGAACGCCGCTGCCGCCTCGCCGACGTGGCGGCATGGCGCGTGGTGCTCCCGAACCGTTCGTTCGGCATCCGCCAGTTGATCGACCGCGTCCGCGCAAGGGCCCGCCTCGACATGGCCGTTGCGATCGAGACGAATACCTTGGCCTTCGCCTGGCGGATGGTGCTGCGCACGGACTACGTGACCTTCCTTCCGAGGGACTCGGTCCACGCCGAGGTCCTGGACGGCAAGCTGGTCGCGGTGCCGCTCGAGGATCCGCTCCTGAAGGGCACGCGGGTGACGCTCGTGGCGAGCGCCTCGCGAACCCTGTCGTCGGCAGCGCAGTGCGTCGCCGACTCGCTGAAGGTCCGAATGAGCAGTGGCGGCGAGCACCACAGCGCCAGCGCTCCGCGCCGCGTACGTCCGGCAGCAGGCCGCAACCGTTCTCGAACTTAGAACGCTCCGCTCGAAAATCGGTGGTTTTCCTGCAAGGCCTGCGGCGCTAGACTTTGCGACGGTTCGACCACAGAACAACTGGAGACAGGCATGCTGGCTACCGCAGCGAATCGAATTCGAACGAGCCGTTCCGGCGTGAAGAGCGGTTCGGTCGCAAGGCTCTTCGTCTCGGCTGCCGTCGCGCTGGCCCCGGCGCTCTTCGGCGCGCA
Organism: uncultured Lautropia sp.; assembly: GCA_937858875.1. GTDB lineage: Bacteria > Pseudomonadota > Gammaproteobacteria > Burkholderiales > Burkholderiaceae_E > Zeimonas. Next base: position 1,462 of record CALLYQ010000148.1, read on the forward strand.
TGCGCAGGCCGAGGACGTGATCCGGGTGGGCGCGCCCCTGCCGCTCACCGGGCCGCTGGCCCCCGAGGCGGTGAAGCAGCAACGCGGTTACGACCTGTGGGCCGAGCACGTCAACGCGGCCGGCGGCATCGACGTCGGCGGCAAGAAGATGAAGGTCGAGATCGTCTACACCGACTACCAGTCGAACACGCCGCGCGCCGTCCAGGCGGCGGAAAAGCTGATCACCCAGGAGAAGGTCCACTTCCTGTTCTCGCCCTTCGGATCCGGCGCTGCCAAGGCGGCGAGTACGGTGTCGGAGAAATACGGCGTGCCCACCATCGCGCCGACCGCGTCGTCGTCGCAGGTCTACGACCAGGGCTACAAGTACCTGTTCGGCACCTTCACGCCGAACGACACGCTGACCAATCCGCTGTCGGACATCGTCGTCGAGAAGGCGCCCGACGTGAAGCGCGTGGCCATCCTCGCGCGCAACGACCTGTTCCCGTTGGCGATCGCGCAGGAGATGGAGAAGTCGGCCAAGCAGCGCAAGCTCGAAGTCGTCTCGTTCGAGAAGTACGCGATCAACACGATGGATCACTCGGCCGCGTTGGCCCAGATCAAGTCGATGAACCCGCACTGGATCTTCGTGACGGGCTACATCAACGACCTGATCCTGCTTCGCAAGCAGATGGCCGATCAGCGCATCGAAGCGCCGGTGGTCACGATGATCGCCGGCCCCGCGTACCAGGAATTCATCGACGCGACCGGCGCCGGCGCCGAGAACATCAGCAGCGCGGCCTGGTGGCACCCGGCGGTCCAGTACAAGGGCAGCGACATCTTCGGGACCACCGAGAACTACGTGAAGGCGTTCCAGGCGAAGTACAAGGCCATGCCCGATTATGGCGAGGCGTCCTCGTCGGTGGCCGGCGCGCTGTTCCAGATCGCCATCGAGAAGGCCGGCTCCATCGAGCGGGCCAAGGTGCGCGACGCGCTGGCGAACCTGGACGTGATGACCTTCTGGGGGCCCGTGCGTTTCGGCGAGACCGGGCAGATCAACTCGCTCGAGCCGCCGGTGTTCCAGATCCAGAGCGGCAAGACGGTCGTCGTGCATCCGCCCGAAATCAAGCAGGGTGAGTTCAAACTCGGCGTGAAGTAAGCGCAAGGCCTCCGAGCCGGCCGGGCTCACGACCCGGCCCGCCCGCTTCGTCCACCGGATCGACATGTTCATCCTGCAAATCCTGGCCAACGGGATCGTCCTGGGCTGCCTCTACGCCTGCATCGCGGCGGGCTTCTCGCTGGTTTGGGGCGTGCTGAACGTGATCAACCTGATGCACGGGTCGTTCATCGTGCTCGGGTCCTATCTCGCGTGGGGCGCCTACAACTCGCTCGGGCTGAGTCCCTGGCTCACGCTCGCGATCGCGGCGCCGCTGTTCTACGCGTTCGGCTACCTCGTGCAACGGGGCCTGCTGAACCGGGTGATTGCCGCTCCCGTCCTGGTCACCCTGACCCTGACTTTCGGCCTCGACCTGATCCTGAACAACGCGATGATTCTCGCCTTCAAGGCCGACTATCGCAGGCTGATCCTCGAGCCTGCGCTGGGCACCCTGGCGATGGGGCCCGTGGTGGTGCCGGTCGACCGGATCGTTGCGATGGGTTTTGCGCTGGTGCTCACCGGCGCGCTCTACCTGATCCTGCGCAAGTCCCGCGTGGGACGGGCCATCATCGCCGTGCGGCTCGACCGCGATGCCGCGACCCTGATGGGGGTCCGGGTGAAACCGACCTACGCGGCGGCGTTCGGGCTCGGCGCCGCGATGGCGGGTTGCGCCGGCGTGCTGCTCGCCTTGATCTTCCCGATCTCGCCGCTGTCGGCGATACCGTATCTCGGCAAGGCCTTCGTGGTCTGCGTGCTCGGCGGGCTGGGCAGCGTGCCCGGTGCCGTGGTCGGCGGCCTGCTGCTCGGGCTGGTCGAGAGCTTCGGCGCGATGGCCTTCGGTCCCGAGCACGCGGTCACCTTGTCCTTCGCGCTGCTGATCCTGTTCCTGATCTTTCGCCCACAGGGCCTGCTCGGCAAGCGAGGGTTCGAATGAAGCTCGGCCGCGACCTGCTGCTGTTCGGGCTCGTGCTCCTGCTCGGGACGCTGCCGTTCTTCGGCGAGGCGTACACGCTGCGCCTGGGCACTTTTGCCTGCATGTACGCGATCATGGCCGTGTCGTGGAACGTGATCGGCGGCCTGGCCGGCTATCCGTCCTTCGCCACCGCGGCCTTCTTCGGACTGGGCGCCTATGCGGGCGGCGTGCTGCTCGCCAAAGGCGCTGCGCTGCTGCTTGCCCTGGCGTTCGCCGGCGCCCTGGCGTTCGGCGGCGCGATGCTGCTCGGCGCCGTGTTGCTGCGCCTGCGCGGCCACTATTTCGCGATCGCGAGCCTGGCCGTGGGCGAGGTCCTGCGCGAGCTCACGAACACCGCGACAAACCTGACCGGCGGCGGCATGGGCCTGAACATCCCGCTCGGGGCAATGACGGGCGGGATACTCGGCGAGGCCACCTTCCACTTTCTTGCGATGTGGGGCCTGCTGCTGCTGGCCCTGGCGGTCGTGGTGTGGATCGAGCGCTCGAAGCTCGGCTTCGGCCTGGCCTGCATTCGGCAGAACGAGTCGGCGGCCGACATGATCGGAGTGAACGCCACGCTGTACAAGAGCCTGGCATTCGCTTTCTCCGGCGTTTTCGTGGCGATGGCCGGGACCCTCTATGCGGCCTGGGTGCACTACATCGAGCCGCCCGACGTCTACGACATCCTCTTCGCGGTGAAGCCGATCGTGATGGCGCTGCTGGGCGGGCTCGGGTCGACCGTCGGGGCGGTGCTCGGCGCGTTCGTGTTCCTCGGCATCGAGGAAGTGGTCTGGCGCAACTACCTCCAGGTCCACACGGGCGTGCTCGGCTTCCTGGTGGTGGTGCTGCTGCTGTTCCTGCCGCACGGACTCGTGTCGATCGGACGCCGCCTGCGGACCGGGAGAGCGCCGGCATGACCGAACTGATGAAGCTCGATGCGGTGTCGCGCCGCTTCGGCGGGCTGCAGGCGCTGCAGGACGTCTCGCTCACCATCGGGCGCGGCGAGGTCCTCGGGTTGATCGGCCCGAACGGCGCCGGCAAGACCACGCTGGTCAACGTGATCACGGGCGTGCATCGCGCCTCGGGCGGCACGGTGATCTTCGAGGGACGCGACATCACGCGGCTGCGGCCCTACCAGACCGCGCGCATCGGGATCGCGAGGACCTTCCAGGTCGTGCAGCCGTTCCCAGAGCTGAGCGTGCTCGATAACGTCAGTGCCGCCGCGCTGTTCTCCAACACCGGGGTCGGGGTACGCGAGGCCACACGCTTCGCCCGCGAGCAACTCCAGTTCGTCGGGCTCGCGGCGATGGCCGACAAGCCGGCGTCCAGCCTCACGCTCGCCATGCGCAAGCGGCTCGAACTGGCCAAGGCGCTCGCGATGAAGCCCAAGCTGCTGTTCCTCGACGAGGTCAACGCGGGCCTCAACTCGGCTGAAGTCGAGCAGGCGATGAACCTGATCCGGCAGATCGCCGGCGGCGGCGTGACGATCGTGCTGATCGAACACCTGATGAAGGTCGTGATGAGCGTCTGCTCCCGGATCGTGGTCCTGCACAACGGTGCGCTGATCGCCGACGGCACGCCGTCGGAGGTCGTGGCCGACCACCACGTGGTCGAGGCCTACCTGGGCAAGAAGTACGCGCAGACGGCAACGGCGGGGGCGTGATGGAACAGCCGACGAAAGCGGCCGGCGCGGCTGGGCCGGGCGCGGACGGACGAGAGATTCTCAGGATCGAAGGCCTGCAGGCCGGCTACGGCGAGATCACCGTGCTGTGGGGCGTCGACCTCGCCGTGCGGCAGGGCGAGATCACCGCGCTGATCGGCTCCAACGGGGCGGGAAAGTCGACGCTGATGCGCACCCTGTCGGGACTGGTTCCGCCGACGGCCGGGCGAATCGTGCTCGAAGGCCAGGACATCCGCGGGCGCGACCCGGCGCAGATCCTCGAGCTGGGCATCGCGCACGTCCCCGAAGGCCGGCGCCTGTTCAGCGCCATGACGGTCGAAGAGAATCTGATCATGGGCGCCTACCTG
>CALLYQ010000149.1 GCA_937858875.1 uncultured Lautropia sp.
GGTCGAGCGCCTGGCGCGCACCCTCGCGCCCGCCGGCCGCCATGCCGGCCGCCAGCGCGGCCGCGTTCATCGCTCCGGCACTGGTACCGCTGACCGCCTCGAAGACGATGCGATCGTCTTCGAGCAAGCGGTCGAGCACGCCCCAGGTGAACGCACCATGCGCACCGCCGCCCTGCAGCGCGAGGCTGACCCGGCGCGGCCCGTTTCGCGGTCGCGACCGCGGCGCTGCCGCTGCCGTCTGCGCTGGCGTGCTCGCCGGAACCGGGTCGACCGACAGGTCGGGCACGCCCGACGTGCCTTCCGTTCCTCCCCCCGATCGCCGGGTACCGCGCGTACCGCCTCGCCGATTCATCGACCCTCGCTCCCTTGCATGTCCGTACGCCGAGTATCCCACCCCGCGAATTGCTATCTTCGAGCGCAATCACCGACTCCACCTTGCCCGACTCGCCAATGAAGACGCTCACTCCCCGCCAGGCCCTGACGCTGTCGATCGGCGCGGCACTGGCGACCATCGCGCTGAAGTCGGCAGCATGGTGGCTGACCGGTTCGGTGGGCTTCCTCTCCGACGCGCTCGAGTCGCTGGTCAACATCGCCGGTGCCTCGTTCGCACTGCTGATGGTGTCGCTTGCGCAGATGCCGCCCGACGCCGACCATCCGTTCGGCCACGGCAAGGCCGAGTATTTCTCGGCGGCCTTCGAAGGCATGCTGATCTTCGTGGCCGCGCTCGCGATCCTCGTGGCGTCAGCCGAACGCCTGCTCAATCCGCAGCCGCTGGGCGCGCTCGGCTGGGGTACCACGCTGTCGGTGCTGGCCAGCCTGATCAATTTCGCGGTCGCGCGCCTGCTGTTCCAGGTCGGCCGCGCGCATCGATCGGTGGCGCTCGAAGCCGACGCCAGGCACCTGATGGCCGACGTCTGGACGACGGCCGCGGTCGTCGTCGGCGTCGGGCTGGCCTGGTTCAGCGGCCTGCACTGGCTCGATCCGCTGGTCGCGATCGCCGTCGCGCTGAACATACTGCGCGAAGGCTGGCAACTGATGCGCCGCTCGGTCGACGGCCTGATGGACCGCGCGCTCGACGACGACGAAATCGCCCGGATCGAGGCCGTGCTCGCCTCGTTCCGCCCGCGCGGCTGTCACTTCGACAATCTGCGCACGCGCGCTGCCGGCGCGATGCGATTCGCGCTCGTCGACATGCGGGTGCCCGGACACTGGAGCGTCGAGCAAGCGCACGACCTGGCCGACGAGGTCGAGGAAGCGGTGCTGCGGGCCGGCATCCTGCTGGATACGCACGTCGAGCCGATCGACAGCGACTGAAAACGCGTCGGATCGCGCGGGCAGCGCCCTGCCGGACCGGCCGTCTTCGCAGGAAGCCTGCCGCGACGATGGGCAGGCCATTTGCTTTGCTGCGCGCGCCGCCGGACGCGACGCGCCGAGGCGCAATACCAAGGTCGACGCTCCGCACGAGCGGCAAGGAGGACGAATTCATGAACATCGCACTGATCGGCGCCAGCGGCTTCATCGGATCGGCCTTGCGAGAGGAAGCACTGTCGCGCGGTCACACCGTCACGGCAGTCGTCTCGAATCCGGGCCGCCTCGCCGCCGCGCGCGACGACATGAAGGTGGCCAAGGCCGACGTGCTCGACACGGCATCGTTGTCCGACGTACTCAGGGGCCACGACGCGGTGCTGAGCGCATTCAGCGGCCATGCGCAAGCGGATGTCTACGGCTACTACGTCAGGGGAATCGCCTCGATCATCGCGGCGACGACCCAGGCGGCCGTGCCGCGGCTGCTCGTCGTCGGCGGCGCCGGCAGCCTCGAAGTTTCACCGGGCCGGCGCCTGCTCGACACGCCGGACTTTCCCGAGCCATGGAAGGCCACGGCCGAAGGCGCGGCCCGTGCGCTCGAACTGCTGCGCAACGAAGTCGCGCTCGACTGGACGATGCTGAGTCCGGCGGCACAGCTCGAGGCAGGCGAGCGCACCGGCCACTACCGCGTGGGTGAGGACCAGTTGCTCGTCGACCCCGAAGGCCGCAGCCGCATTTCGGTCGAGGACTACGCGAAGGCGATGATCGACGAGCTCGAGCAGCCGGCCCACTCGCGACGCCGCTTTACCGTCGGATACTAGCAGCCATTAGACTTGGGCCGGATCCAACCCGTCGCGAGGCAATCGTCATCCCGTTCCCGACCCTTCCGCCCATCCTCGAATCGAGCGCGCTGTTCCTGGACTTCGACGGCACGCTGGCAGACATCGCCCCGCATCCCGACGCCGTGCATCTGGCTCCCGGACTGATCGCCGCCCTCGCGGCCATCGAGAAACGGCTCGACGGTGCGCTGGCCATCGTCTCCGGACGCCCGGTCGACGCACTCGACCGCTTCCTCGACCCATGGCGACCGACGCTCGCGGCCGAGCACGGCAGCCTGCTGCGCCTGGCCGACGGCACGCTGTTCGCGCCGCCGCCACCGGACCTGCTTCCGGCGGACACCGCCGCCAGCACCCTGGCGGCCGAGCATCCGGGACTCTACGTCGAGCGCAAGACCGCGGCGATCGCGCTGCACTATCGCAGCGCGCCGCAACTCGAAACGCTTTGCCGGCATACCTTGTCGAGCGTCGTGGCGCTCGACCCGGCGCTCGAACTGCTCGAAGGCAAGTACGTGGTCGAGGTCAAGCCGGCCGGCACGAACAAGGGACGCGCGATCTCCGCGCTGATGGACAGGCCGCCGTTCGCCGGACGCCGACCGCTGTTCGCCGGCGACGACACGACCGACGAGGCCGGCTTCGCCAGCGTGCAGGCGCTCGGCGGCGAGGGGATCAAGGTGGGCGGCGGCGAGACGGTCGCCGTGCATCGCTGCGCGTCGCCCGACGTCGTGCGCGGCTGGCTCGCCGCAACGCTGCCCGCGGACCATCCGGCGGCGCTTGCACTGCAATGAGCGCGGCGCCTCCCACCCCCGAGACCGAATCGCGCTTTGCGCCGCCCTGCGAGGCCTCGCTGTCGCTGGGCGTGATCGGCAACTGCACGTACAGTGCATTGATCGACCCGCGCGCGCGCATCGTCTGGTGCTGCCTGCCGCGCTTCGACGGCGACCCGGTCTTCAACGCGCTGCTCGACCCCTCCGAGAACGGCAGCGCCTTCGCGATCGAGATCGAGGACTTCGCCGAATCGCGCCAGTTCTACGAGCCGAACACGGCGGTGTTGCGCACGCAGCTGTTCGACCGCCACGGCCAGGGACTCGAGATCACCGACTTCGCCCCGCGTTTCTTCGCCCGTTCGCGCTATTTCAAGCCGATGATGCTGGTGCGCCGGGTGCGGCCGCTGCAGGGCACGCCGCGGATCCGGATCTCGCTCGATCCGCGCTTCGACTGGGGGCAGACGCGGCCAGTCACCACGCGCGGCAGCAACCACATCCGCTATTGCTCCGACTCGCAGACGCTGCGGCTGAACACCGACGCACCGATCTCCTACTTGCTCGACCGCCAGGTCTTCGTGCTGAACCGCGAGCTGAACCTGCTTCTGGGTCCCGACGAGACCTTGCACGACGGCGTCGCCGACACGGCGCGTCTGTTCGAACAGGAAACGATCGCCTACTGGCGCACCTGGAGCCAGCGGCTCGCGCTGCCCTTCGAGTGGCAGGACGCGGTGATCCGCGCGGCGATCACGCTGAAGATGTCGGTCTTCGAAGACACCGGCGCGATCATCGCCGCGATGACGACCAGCATTCCGGAAGCCCCGCACAGCGGACGCAACTGGGACTACAGGTATTGCTGGCTGCGTGACGCCTTCTTCGTCGTACGCGCTCTGAACAGCCTCGCCGAAGTCGGCACGATGGAGGACTATCTCGACTGGCTCGTCAACGTGGTCGTCGACTCGGGCGGCGCGCACGTGCAGCCGCTGTACGGCATCGGCCTCGAACGGCAGCTCCCCGAATCGATCGTCACGCATCTGCCCGGCTATCGCGGCATGGGGCCGGTACGCATCGGCAACCAGGCCCAGGAACACCATCAGCACGACGTCTACGGCAACATCGTGCTCGGTTCCTCGCAGGCCTTCTACGATCACCGGCTGCTGCATCGCGCCGGCCGGCCCGAGTTCGAACGCCTCGAACTGGTCGGCGAGCAGGCCGTGCGCGTGTTCGACCTGCCCGACGCCGGCATGTGGGAGCTGCGCACGCGCGCGCGGATCCACACCTCGTCGGCGCTGATGAGCTGGGCTGCCTGTGACCGCCTCGGCCGGATCGCGCGGCTGCTCGAGCTGCCCGAACGAGCCGAGTACTGGCAGGCGCACGCCGGTACGATGCACGCGCGGATCCTGCACGAGTCGTGGAACGAGGAGCGCCAGGCCTTCGTCGAAAGCTTCGGCGGCCGCGACCTCGACGCCAGCGTGCTGCTGATGGCCGAGGTCGGCTTCATCGATCCGCGCGACGCACGCTTCGTCTCGACGATCAACGCGCTCGAGCAGCACCTGTGCGACGGCCCGTTCATGCGCCGCTACGAGGCGCCCGACGACTTCGGCAAGCCCGAAACGGCGTTCAACATCTGCACGTTCTGGCGCATCGACGCACTGGCGCGCACCGGACGCCAGCAGCAGGCGCGCGAGATCTTCGAGTCGATGCTGGCCAGCCGCAACCACCTGGGGCTGCTGTCCGAAGACACCCATCCGGTCACCGGCGAGATGTGGGGCAACTTTCCGCAGACCTACTCGATGGTGGGTATCATCAACGGCGCGGTACGCCTGTCCGCGCCCTGGCATTCGGTGATCTGATGGGCCGCCTGGTCGTTGTCTCGAACCGGATCGCCGACCCGCGAAAGCCTGCGGCCGGCGGGCTTGCCGTGGCCCTCGGCGAAGCATTGCAAACCACTGGCGGGCTCTGGTTCGGCTGGAGCGGCCGGATCGTCGAAGACGGCGCGCCCGGCGAAGGCGAATTGCATACGCTGCAAGCCGGAAAGGTCACGCTTGCGACCGTCGACCTGAGCCGCGAAGACTACGACGCCTACTACACCGGCTACAGCAACGGCGTGCTCTGGCCGGTGTTCCATTACCGGCTCGACCTCGCCGACTTCGAACGCAACTACATCCCCGGCTACCGACGCGTGAACCAGCTGTTCGCGCGCCGGCTGGTGCCGCTGCTGAAGCCCGACGACGTCATCTGGGTCCATGACTACCACCTGATCCCGCTGGCCGCCGAACTGCGCAGCGCCGGCTGCGCGAACCGGATCGGATTCTTCCTGCACATCCCGATGCCGCCGCCGCCGATCATGGCTGCGCTGCCGCAGCACGAGTGGCTGGTGCGCTCGCTGTTCGCCTACGATGTCGTCGGCTTCCAGAGCGAGACGGATCTCGGGCACTTCACCGCCTACTCGCAGAACGAGGTCAGCGCCCGGGCGGTCGACAAGCACCGCTTCAGCGCCTTCGGTCGCGACGTGCACGCGCAGTCGTTCCCTATCGGCATCGACGTGGGCGAATTCGAGCGCCTGGGCCGTAGCCGCGAATCGCGCGCCTCCTACTCGACGATGCGCGACCAGTACGCGCAGCGCCGCCTGCTGATCGGCGTCGACCGGCTCGACTACTCGAAGGGCATCCC
>CALLYQ010000150.1 GCA_937858875.1 uncultured Lautropia sp.
CGCAGGCGATGGAAGAAAAAGCGGCGGCCGGCGCACCGGCGGCCGGCGCACCGGTGGCCGGGGCCGACGCCTTGGACGGCTGCGCGGCCGCCGCCGACTTCACCGTCGCCTTCGAGGCGTTGCGGGTGTCGGCTGCGATCGAGTCTTTCGGCGTCGCGGTGTTGGCCGCGGCCGTGCTGCTCTTGGCGGAAGATTTCGTCGTCACTGGTTGAATCGCCTTGGACGTGGTGTTCCGGGCCGGGTCGACGCTGCCCTGGCTGGGTGAGCGGACAGTGGGGTCCGGAATCCTTGTTGTCGATCCTGCTGCGGCAGCCTTTCGTGCCGCCGGGCGCTGCGGAACTGCTCCGGCGGAGCACTCGAACCGCAGCGGCAAGGTCGGCAGACCTCGCCGGCTGCCTCGCTCGAAGCTTTGCGCCGGGGTGATGCGACCCAGATCAGGGCAACTTGACATTATATCAAGCCCGCCTCCTCATTGCCATCAGGTTCTGGTAGCGCGCCCTGTCCTCGTCGCTGTGGATGCCGGTCGCCACCAGGGCATCGATCTGGCGGCGCAGGTGCCGGTCGCGTAGTTGCTCGGTAGCCGCGACCAGCTCGCTTGCCGCTTCGGCCGCCGACAGGTCGGCCAGCGCTGCGGCGTCGGACGCGAGTTCGCGCTCGAGGCGGTCCCGGGCCTGCGGCGATTCGCCGCGCAGCATCGTCAGGACGTTGCTGACCGTGCTGCCGGCCGGCAGGCGGGCAAGCGCCGCCGTCCAGTCGAGCAACTCGGCGGACAGCCACTCGCCGCGCTCGACGTCCGCGCTCAGCCCCGGATGAAGCGCGAGCAGCAGTCGCACGCGCGATTCGAGGTCGGGACTTTCGACCGGCGCGCGCAGGGCCGCTTGCTCGCGATACTGCCAGCCCCGGCGGCCACCGGGACGGCCGTCGCGCCCGTCCTGGCGCCAGCCGCCGTCGTCGCGCCGCCGGCCCTGCCAGGTGTCGCCGCGAATGCCGCCTCCGTAATTCCCGTCGCCGTGACCGCCGCCGCTGTATCCCCTCGAACCACCGCCGCTATCACCGCCGCCACCGCCATCGCCCTGCCGAGCGCCGGCCTCGCCGCGATGCGCATCGGCCAGGGCCAGATAAGCATCGACCTCGGACGGCGAAAGCCGCGTCAACTCGGCGGTCCGGTGCACGAGTTGCAGCCGCAGCGCCGGGGCGGCCAGCGCCTGCAGCAACGGCCGGGCCTCGGCCAGGAAACGGGCACGGGACTCCGGCGTATCGAGGCCGGTACGCTCAGACAGCTCGCGGACCAGCAGCTCCGACAGCGGCATCGCGTCGGCCAGCGCCTCGCGAAAACCGGTCACGCCGTGTTCGCGCACGAAGCTGTCGGGATCGTGCTCGGAGGGCAGGAACAGGAACTCGATCCGTTTGGCGTCGGCCGCCTGCGGCAGGCTGGCCTCGAGCGCGCGCCAGCCGGCCTTGCGGCCGGCGGCATCGCCGTCGAACGCGAAGACGACCCGGTCGACCAGGCGCAACAGCTTGCGGACGTGCTCCGGTGTAGTGGCCGTGCCGAGCGTGGCGACGGCATTGCCGACACCGTGCTGGGCCAGCGCGACGACGTCCATGTAGCCCTCGACGACGACGACGCAATCCGCGCGCCGGATCGCGTCGCGCCCTTCGTACAGCCCGTAGAGCTCGCGCCCCTTCGAAAACACAGGCGTTTCCGGCGAATTCAGGTACTTGGGTTCGCCGCGGTCGAGCACCCGCCCGCCGAAACCGATGACCTGCCCGCGCGGATTGCGGATCGGGAACATGATCCGGTCGCGGAAACGGTCGTATCGACGTTTGCGGCCGTCGTCGCCATCGTTCTCCACGACCAGCCCGGCCTCGACCAGGCCGGCGTCGCCGTAGTCGGGCACCGCCGCCTCGAGGCCACGCCATTGGTCGGGTGCATAGCCGATCGCGAAGCGCGCAGCGGTCTGCCCGGTGAGGCCGCGCCCCTTCAGGTAGTCGATGGCGCGGCGGGAGTCGCGCAACCGTCGACGGTAGTGCAGGTCGGCGCGGGCCAGCAGATCGAGCAGGCCCGGTGCGCGCGGGTCGGCGGCCGACCCGCCGCGCCCCGCTTCGCGCGGCACCTCGAGCCCGAGCGACCGCGCCAGCTCGGTGATCGCATCGACGTAGCCGAGCCCGGCATGCTCCATGAGGAAACCGATCGCCGAGCCGTGCGCGCCACAGCCGAAGCAATGATAGAACTGCTTGGTCGGGCTGACCGTGAACGACGGCGACTTCTCGGCGTGGAACGGGCACAGGCCCAGGTAGTTGGCGCCGCCCTTGCGCAGGCGCACATAGCGGCCGACGACGTCGACGATGTCGATGCGCGCCAGCAGGTCCTGGATGAAGCCCTGCGGAATCACGCCGACAGCTCAGGGCGTGCGGATGAATCGGCCGTGGCCGAAAGACGCGTCAGGACGTGTGCGATCGACTCGTTCACGCGCCCTCACCTCACCGCAAGCCGGCTGCGTAGCTGCGCGGAGACCTGCGCCATGTCGGCGCGCCCCGCCAGGCGCGGTTTGAGCACGCCCATCACGCGGCCCATGTCCTGCGGACCGCTGGCGCCGCTGGCGGCGATCGCGGCCTCGATCTCGGCCGTCAGTTCCTCCGCGCTCGCCTGCTGCGGCAGATAGGCCGACAGCACGTCGATCTCGGCCCGTTCGCGCGCGGCGAGTTCGGGACGACCGGCCTGCTCGTACTGGGTGGCCGAATCGCGCCGCTGCTTGACCAGCTTGTCGACGATCCCGAGCACCAGTGCGTCGTCGGCCTCGACGCGCTCGTCGATCTCCTTCTGCTTGATCGCCGCGTGCAGCATGCGGATCGCCGACAGGCGGTCGACTTCGCGCGCGCGCATCGCGGCCTTCATGTCCTCGTTGATCCGGTTCTTCAGAGTCATCGTCATTACCTCGTCGAATGGGCGACTGCCCGAAGGGCGCAAAGACGAAAAACCCGCCGCGGGATGCTCCGGGGCGGGTTCTGGGGACCTGTGCCTGATCAGATCAGGCCTCCGGGGCCTGCCGGCCAGCCCTGAGGCAGGACTGGTCAATGCAGGCGGCCCCGGCGAGCGGGACTGGTCAGTAGAGCTTCTTCGGCAGCATCTGGCTGCGAATGCGCTTGTAGTGCCGCTTGACTGCGGCGGCCTTCTTGCGCTTGCGCTCCGCGGTCGGCTTCTCGTAGAACTCGCGCGCTCGCAGCTCGGTGATGATCCCGGCTTTCTCGATCGTGCGCTTGAAACGACGAAGCGCGACGTCGAACGGCTCGTTCTCCTTGACGCGGACGGTCGGCATTAACTCTCACCCCCTTTCATAGAGCCGAAGATTATAGCCCGAACCTGTCCGAGTATGCAAAAGGCGCCGGCGTGACGACCGGATTAGCGCCAAGGCGGGGCAAATCTCACGTCCGGAATCACCTACTGTTGCCTGTCGCGCGCCGGCTGCCTATAAATGAAGGCGTGCCGTACCAGGAGGTTGTCGAACCAGGAGTCCTGCATGTCGAACGCGATCTCGATCGCCGGCTTTCGCCGGATCTACTCGACCGCACGCGTCGAAACGGCGCTCGGCGACCTCGGCCCGAACGCCAACGAGGCGCTGAAGGGCGTCTACGAAAAGATGATCCGCTCGGGTGGCGAGCGCTTCAGCGTCAAGCCCGGCGCGATGCCGGATTTCGACGCGCTGGCCGACGAGCTGCCCAACTTCCGCGAAGTGCTCGACGACCTGCGCAAGCAGCTCGCGCTGTGCCTCGAGACCGACGATCCGATCGAGTTGCCTCCGCTGTTGTTGCTCGGCGATCCGGGCATCGGCAAGACGCACTTCGCGCGCCGGCTTTCGCAGTTGCTCGGCACCGGCTACGGCTTCGTCTCGATGAGTTCGCTCACGGCCGGCTGGATCCTGTCGGGCGCCTCGTCGCAATGGCGCAACTCGCGTACCGGCAAGGTGTTCGAAACGCTGGTCAACGGCGACTTCGCGAACCCCGTTTTCGTCGTCGACGAGATCGACAAGACCTCGTCCGATGGCCAGTACGATCCGCTCGGGGCGCTGTACAGCCTGTTGGAACCGGACACGGCCGCCGAGTTCGTCGACGAGTTCGCCGAGATCCCGCTCGATTGTTCGGAGATCGCCTGGGTGGCCACGGCCAACGACGCAAGCCGGATTCCCGGGCCGATCCTGAACCGGTTCAACGTCTACGAGATCGCGCCGCCCGACGCGCAGGCCGCGCGCCGCATCGCCGGCGCGCTGTATCGCGAGATCCGCAACGCCCACAGTTGGGGCGAGCAGTTCCCGGAAACGCTCGACGACGAGGTCGCCGATCGAATGGCGGGCGTGCCGCCGCGCGAAATGCGCAGGATGCTGGTCGGTGCCTTCGGCAACGCCAAGGTCGCGAAACGCGACCGGATCGGCGTCGAAGACCTGTCGATGGAACGCAAGGCGCGGCGGCAACGCATCGGCTTCTGACCCCGGCCGCCGCATACCGGCCGGCCGGCAGCCATCCGTCGGCCGACGGCGGCCAGCACCCGGCGCCATGCCCAGAATACCGGGCATGCTCGCCGCCGATCTGTTCGACATCCCGACCGTCTACCTGATGACCGGCTTCTCCAGCGCGGTCGCTGCGGGGATCCTGCTGTGGCTGCGCAAGGATCACCGCGATTCGGGGCCGGCGCTGACGATCTTCGCCGCTTCGGTACTGGCGCTCGGCAGCGGGTTCACCGCCTTCGCCTATCGCAGCACGATCCCGGCGAACCTCGGGCCTCCGCTGGGCTACGCCATGTACGGCCTCGCAACGGTGCTGCTGTGGCTGGGCAGTGCGCAGATGTTCGGCCGACCGGTGCGCGCCAGGCCTGCCTGGGCGGCATTCGCGCTCTACCTGCCCTGCATCTTGCTGATCAACACGGCGACAGCGCACTACGCGCAGCTGCGCATCGTGCTGGGCAGCGCCTTCGTCATGTTCTTCCTCGCGCTCGCCACCCGCGAGGCCCATCGCTCGCCGTGGCGCAAGTCGCTGCGCTCGGTGCGGCTGATGCGCGCGCTGATGCTGGCGATCCTCGTGGTCACGGCGAGCCGCATGCTGATGTTCCTGCTGAACGGCATTCCGCTGCATGCCGACGGCACGGCGTCGCCTGGCGCGGCGAGGCTGCTGTTCTCGCTGGTCTTCGGCGCGTTTCCGTTCGCGATGACCGTTGCGGTGCTGAGCATCACGAATTCGCAACTCAGCACCCGGCTGCGCCAGCAGGCCGCGACCGACGACCTCACCGGGCTGGTTTCCCGCCGTTCGCTCTACGACAGCGCGCAGTCGATGCTCGCTCGAGCCCAGCGCGGCACCGCGGCCTGCATCGCGCTGCTGATGATCGACCTCGACGACTTCAAGGCGATCAACGACCGCTACGGCCACGTGCTCGGCGATCGCGTCCTGTGTCACGTCGCAAACGTGCTGCGCACCAGCCTTCGCCCCGATTCGCTGATCGCCCGCTATGGCGGCGACGAGTTCTGCGCGCTGGTTCCGGTGCAGTCGGAAGCGGCGGCCTTCGCGATTGCCGAGCGGCTTCGCTCGACGATGGCGGACAGTCCCTGCACCGCCGATGGCGTGTCGATCGCGGTGACGCTGAGCATCGGCGTGACGCTGCATCGCAGCGGAGCGAATCTGCGCCAACTGCTCGAGGAGGCTGACCGGCGCACCTATCGCGCGAAATCACAGGGCCGCAACCGCGTCGTGGCGGGCGATGCGCTGCCTGCCGATCTACACCATGGCGAGAGCCGGATCGAATGAGACACGAGGAAGTCCTGCTCGGCCGCCAGCCGGTTCTGGACCGCGGCGGCGCACTGGTCGCCTACGAACTGCTGTTTCGCGAGGCCGACGAAGACGGCCCGGCCGCCAGTCTTGAACGTCCGCTGGACGATCTGCGTGCCAGTAGCCAGGTGATGGCAGGCGCGCTGGTGGATATCGGGCTGTCCGACAGCCTCGGCCCGCACTTCGGCTACGTGAACGCCGATCACTCGCTGTTGATGGACGACGTCGTCAGTGTGCTGCCGCCCGATCGTTTCGTGCTCGAGGTACTCGAGACGACGCCGGTCGACACGGCGCTGCGCGAGCGACTCGCCGAGCTGCGCTCGCTGGGCTACCAGCTCGCGCTCGATGACGTAGCTTCGCTGGCCGATCCGCGGCTGGTGCTGCTGCCGCTGGTGGACATCGTCAAGGTCGACACGCTGCTTGCGGGTGCCGAGGGCAGCGCCCGGCTGGCCGGCGAGCTGGCGCGCAGCGGCAAGACGCTGCTTGCCGAGAAGGTAGAGACCGCCACGCAATTCGACGCCGCGCTCAGGGACGGCTTCGAATTATTCCAGGGTTTCTACTTCGCGCATCCGCAACTGCTGCGTTCGCGCCGCCCGATCACATCGGCCGACGCGGTACTGCGGCTGCTCGCGCTGATCGAGGAAGACCGTGGGCTCGATGCGCTCGCCGATAAATTGCGCCATCACCCGGACCTGGCCACGCGCCTGCTGCGACTCGTACGCTCGGGTGCCGCCGGGATCAGGCACGCGGTCGACTCGATTCCAGCCGCGATCCAGCTCGTCGGAACGCGCCAGATCAGCCGCTGGGCGCAATTGCTGCTGTATGCCTTCGACGATCAGCGGTCGGCGCTGCGCGATCCGCTGGTCCAGCAGGTCGGTACACGCGCGCGGATGATGGAACTGATCGCCGCCGACTGGCGTCCCGACGACGAGCGGCTCGGTGAGCAGGCCTTCATGACCGGCATGCTGTCGAAGATCGACGTCCTGTTCGGCATGCCGCTCGGCGAGGCGCTGAAGGAGCTGCCCCTGTCGGCGCCGATACGGGAGGCGCTGCTCGAGCGCAGCGGCAAGCTCGGCACACTGCTGCAACTGTGCGAAGCGCGCGAGCGATTCGACGAAGAGGCGATCCGACGCTTGTGCCGGGCGCTCCGCGGGATCAGCCTGGCCGCGGTGGCGCGCGCCGAAGTCGACGCCGCGGCATGGACGCTGTCGATCAGCAGCCCGGTGAACTAGGAGGATACCGGGGAGGTTGTCGGACCACGGCCCTCAGTCCGATGTCCGCATTTGATCCGACGCGATCGCCTGCGCGGCAAGGAAGGCCGACGACCAGGCCCACTGGAAGTTGTAACCGCCGAGCCAGCCGGTGACGTCGACGACCTCGCCGATGAAGTGCAGCCCCTGCACCCGGCGTGAGGCCATCGACCTCGGGTCCAGCTCGTCGGTGGCGACGCCGCCAGCCATCACTTCGGCCTTGCGGTAGCCCTCGGTACCGGCGGGCACGATGCGCCAGTCGCGCAGCGCGGCCGCGAGCCCGGACAGATCGCGGTCGGCGATCTCGGCGAGCCGGCGCCGGC
Organism: uncultured Lautropia sp.; assembly: GCA_937858875.1. GTDB lineage: Bacteria > Pseudomonadota > Gammaproteobacteria > Burkholderiales > Burkholderiaceae_E > Zeimonas. The sequence continues at coordinate 7,385 of CALLYQ010000150.1, forward strand.
CCAGGTCTGCGAAGCGCGCCTCGGCGAGCCAGCGCACGGCCAGCCGACGTGGCAATTGCGCCGCCAGCGCGGTCGCCAGTTGCTGGCGGCTGCTGCGCTTCTCGGCAAGCAGCGCAGCCTCCAGATCCTGGCCGGCGGTCAGGT
>CALLYQ010000151.1 GCA_937858875.1 uncultured Lautropia sp.
CGCAGCGTGCGTCGCCGTTCGGCGTCGAGCCAGGTGACGGTGGCCGGCGCTCGCTCGGCCAGCCAGGTGGCCAGCACCTGCTCGGCGTGCAGCAGCACCGGCCTCGACGGCCACAGCGTGTCGTCGAGGTCGAGCGTGATCGCGAGCAGGGGGCGCTTCACTCGCCCTTCAGACCCGCCGTGCGGATCACGTCGCCCCACTTCTTCGTCTCTTCTGCAAGAAACTTCTCGAATTCCTCCGGCGTGCCGCCGGCCGGGAAGGTGCCGAACGGGTCCTCGAAGCGCTTCTGGATGTCGGGCAGCTGGACGATCTCGGTGATCTCGCGCGCCACCCGGTCGACGATTTCCTTCGGCGTGCCGGCCGGCGCCAGCATGCCGGCCCAGGTGCTTCCGGTGAAGTTCTCGATGCCCTGTTCCTCGAAGGTCGGCACGTCGGGCAGCGCCGGCAGCCGCTTGTCGCTGGCCACGCCGATCAGTCGCACCTTGCCGTCGCGGCCCGGCTGGATCAGCCCGGAGGCCGCATCGAAGAACAGTTCGACCTGGCCGCCGATCAGGTCGACCAGAGCCGGGGAGGCACCCTTGTAAGGCACGTGGACCATGTCGGTCTTCGTGACGGATTTCAGCAGTTCTGCGGTCAGGTGCGCCGCTGCGCCGTTGCCCGACGAAGCGAAGCTGATCTTGCCGGGATTGGCGCGCGCGTAGTCGATCAGCTCCTTCGCGTTCTTGTACGGCAGGTCCTTGTTCACCGCGGCGACCAGCGGCGAGATGCCGATCAGCGCGACCGGCTGGAAGTCCTTGGCGGGGTCGTAGGGCAGCTTCGGATAGAGCGTCGTGTTCGCAGCGAAGGCCGCGATGACGACGCCGAACGTGTAGCCGTCGGGCTTGGCGCGCGACAGCATGTCGACGCCGATGATGCTGTTCGCGCCCGGCTTGTTGTCGATCACGATCGAAGTGCCGAGCCGCTCCTCGAGCTTCTGGCAGACCGTGCGCGCCATGTTGTCGGTGAAGCCGCCCGCCGTATAGGGGACGATGACGCGGATCGGCCGATCGGGCCACTTCGCTTGCGCGCGAGCCGCTGGCGCGACGGCGGCGACGCCAAGTGCTGCGCCGGCGGCGCCGATGGTCTGGATGAATTCGCGGCGAGTGCGTGTCATGTCAGGTTGCCTCCCAGCAGTTCGTTGTTCGGTACCACGGCTTCGACTGCCTATCTTACGTGCTTCGCGCTGTTTGAAGCCCACGCTGCTGCAGCAGCCGGGCGAAAGCGGCGCCGAGCGCGAGCAGTCCGCCTGCCGCCACCGCGAATATCGCGACGAAACCGCCGGCTCCCACCGCCTGCGCCGCCACGCCGACACCGATGGACTGGCCGATGAACAGGCTCATCGCGAACAGCGCCACCGCCGTGCCGCGGACTGCCGGGGCCATCTGCGTGGCGTTCGTCTGCAGCGTGTTGTGCAGCATGTGATAGCCGAGGCCGATCATCGCGCAGGCAATGGCGCCGGAGAGCGCGCCGGGCGTCGCGGCCAGCAAGGCGAAGCCCGCCGCGAGTACGCCGCCGCCAGCCAGCGCGAGTCCCGACTCGCCGAGCCGGCGCACGAGCTTCGCCGCGTTGACCGTGTAGAGGAAGCCGCCGATGCCGAAGGCCGCCACCGTGGCGCCGGCCATCCACAGCGGCAGGCCGCCGCGCTCGTGCAGCCAGGTCGGCACGAAGGCGAGGGCGCCGAACGCGAGCAGGCCCTCGAGCGCGACGACGATGAGGATCACGCGAGCCCAGGCTTCGCGGATGACTATGCGGTAGCGGTCGAGCGTGCCGGCAGGGATCGCGTGAGCCGTTCGACCGGTCGGATCGGTCGACTGAGCGGACGCAGCCGCCGCCTGGTTCGAGCTTTCCCTGCGTCTGACTGCGGCGCGTAGCTGCCAGCCGGCCAGCGCGAAGATTGCCGTCAGGATCAGGAAGGCCGATCGCCAGCCGACCGTATCGGCCAGCGCACCGCCCATCGACTGGCCGAGGATCAGTCCGAGGATCGTGCCATTCAGGTACTTGGCCAGCGTGGCCTGGCGCTGTTCGTAAGGTACCGTGTCGCCGATCCAGGCCATCGACAGCGGAATGATCGCTGCGGCGATCGCACCCGTGAGCAGCCGCCCGAGCTCGAGCGACGCCAGGCCGGGAGCGAATGCGCAGACGAGGGAAGCGAAGGCGGCAGCGATCGCTGCGCCGGCGATGTAGCGGCCCTTGCCGAAGCGGTCGCCCAGCGGGCCGTGCACGAGCTGTGCGAATCCGTAGCCGATCGTGTAGGTCGTCACGACGCCGGCGGCGGCGCTGGTCGGCACATCGAAGTCGGTTGCGATCACCGGCAGCATCGGATCGCAGATCCGCATCGAGGCCATGCTCGCGAAGGCCGCGGCGGCGAGCCAGAACAGCGTGCGGTCGGGCCCGGTCATTCCAATTCGGACGGCCGGAGTCAGCTGGCCTGGGCGGCCAGCCGGGCGGCAGCGCGATCGCCGCCGTCGAGCAGTCGCGCCAGCGCAGCCACGACCAGCAGCGTGACCAGCACGCGGCCGACCAGCACGATCCAGATGTCGGCGCCCAGCGCCACGAGCAGCGCCGTGTCCTCGATCAGCGAATGCGACAAGGACAGCCACGACAGCGCGAGAAAGCGTGTGCGCGCCGTGAATTGCTGGCGTTCGGCCTCGTCGATGATCAGCGCACCGCCGTAGCTGAGGCCGAGCAGCACGCCCACCGTCGTGACCGGCGCCGCGCGCGACTCGAGCCCCGAAAACTTCAGCAGCGGCGTCAACGCCGCCGTGATCCGCGGCGTGATGCCGCTTCGCTCGAGCAGGTCGAGCAGCACGAGCAGGCCGACGATGATTGCGAACGTGATGGCCAGCGAGAACGCCGTGCCCTGCAGCCAGGCGATGAGGGCTGCGACGCCGGCGTCCGCGCCGGCGTCTGCACCGGTCGAGGCGCCGCTGCCCTGCAGCCAGGCGAGAGAAACCGGCTCGGTCAGCATCCCGGACCATGCGCTGAACCAGGCGACCGCTCCGCCGTAGACGATCGCCACCCCCAGGCGCAGCGCCGCCGTCGCCCAGAAGCTCGCGCCCGCCCGGCGCACGATCGCCTGTTCGACCGGCAGCGCGTGCGCGAACAACACCATCGCGCACAGCGCGCTCAACTGGCCGGCCGTCATCTCCAGCGAAGCGGCCAGCCCGATCATCGCGGCGATTGCGCCATAGACCCCGACGAAGACCCCGGTCACCCAGATCAGCCCGGCCTCCGGCGGCAGGTTCAGCAGGCCCATCGCCGGCCCGATCGCGTGCCCGAGCGCATCGACCCAGCCCAGATGCTCGGCGATCTGCACGGCGATCATCACCGGCAGCATCACCTTCATCAGCGTGACGAACAGGCGCCGGCTGCGGCGCAGCAGATCGAGGACGTAGGACACTTGCTGGGACCCTGGAGGAAGGCGGCGAAACAAGACGACGCGGCGCCGAATGCTGATGCTGGTGCGGGGAACGCGCAACCGGGCATTATCGCCGATAGGCGACTCACGGTGCCGGGTCAGATCAAGCTGGCGAGCGCCCGTCTTCGACATGGGCGTGCCCGCCGTCGATTCCGCGGCCTGCGGTTCGAGCGCCTGCGGAAGCGCGGCTCGTGCGCCGCGTCGCCCGGATACGACCTCGCCCCGGCTAGCGGTCGGTTACGATACGCGGTTCCACGGGCCTCTAGCTCATGCTTGGTTAGAGCAGCGGACTCATAATCCGTTGGTGCCGGGTTCGACTCCCGGGGGGCCCACCAGATATCCCCCAAAGGAGCATTGGGAGGCGTCGATGAGTAGTCGTTTACCGATCGATGCCACGACGCTGGAACGCGTTTGTCGGCGCCACCGGATTCGGAAGCTCTCATTGTTCGGCTCGCGGCTCAAGGGCGCTGCGCGACCCGACAGTGATGTGGATCTACTGGTCGAGTTCATGCCGGGCGCGCGGCCCACTCTTCTCGATATGGCCGAAATCGAGAATGAGCTTTCCGAACTGCTCGGGGGAATACGCGTCGACCTGCGCACGGCGCAGGAGCTCAGTCGCTATTTTCGTGATGCAGTCGTCAATGAGGCAGAAGTCCAGTATGCGGCCTGATGACGTCGTTCGTCTGACTCATATGCGCGATGCGGCCGCTTCTGCGCTTCGGTTCGCGGAAGGCAGACAGCGGTCAGACCTGGATCATGACGACATGCTGCTGTTCGCGCTGGTGCGCGCGGTCGAAATCGTCGGGGAGGCGGCGGCGAAAGTCAGTATCGAAGGGCGAGCGGGTCTGCCAGAGATTCGATGGGCCGCAATCGTAGGGATACGCAACCGCTTGGATCTATGGAAACCGTCGCTTTCGATAGAGATCTTTCAGCGTGGCTTGCCGAGCAGTTCGCCGATGAACCGGAGGTCGCGCTGGGCAGATTGCTGGCGACTTGGTGTGGGACCGCGCCAATTGGTTCATGACTTCACCGTGGGTTGCGCCGGGCTGTCGAGCCGCCTCAGGAACTCGCCATAGGCCTCGGGGCTGACCACCATCAAGGCGCGGTCCAGCAGCGCTTCCTCGGCCGCGCGGCGGGCCGCTTCGAGAATGAAATCCGTGCGCGTCTTGCCTGCCGATTCCGCTGCGCAGTCAATCGGATTGCGCTCGGCCGGCGGAATACGCAGGTTGAGCGTGTCCCGGCGCGTCTTTGTGGTGCTGGCAGTTGACATGGAGCGCATCCTTTCGTTTCTACACCAAGCACCATACGACACGCGCCGCGCGCCCGAAGCGCCTCAAGAGTTGCGCCGCTCCCAGCAGGATCTCCTTCAATTCCGCCCGTTCCCGGTCCGAATTCAACGCCTGCTTTCTCATGCGTTCGTGCGCCGCGAAAGCATCGATGATCGCGTTCATCAGATCGTCGGAAGAAGTCGAGCTGGAGAAGCGCTGTGTCGAGGGGGACTTCGGGGCAATAATTGCGACAGAAAGCGCCTTTCTGCGACAATTGTAGTTGGAGGCCAATCAGTGGAGGCTCACATGTCCGAACGCATCAACGCCCGGCTGTCCCAGCCCTTGGCCGAATTCGTGGCCCGCATGGTTGGCGAAAACGGCCTGTACGAGACTCCGAGCGAGTACATCCGCGACCTGATCCGCCGCGACATGGAGCGGCGCGAAAACCAGTTCTTGCAAGACGCCATTCTCACCGGCTACCGCGATCTGGCCGCTGGTCGTGTATTCGAGTCGAGCGGCGACTTCAAGGCTGACATGGCCTTGCTCGACGAGAAGGAAGTCAGCGGCTGGCAATGAAGGAGCCGGCTGCTCGCTTCTTCCTGACGCGGCGAGCCGCCCTGGATCTGCGCTCGATCCATGCGCATTCGCGTCGCGAATGGGGCAACGAGGTCGCAAACCGCTACGTCGCCGATCTGTATGCGGTGATGCAAGACGCGGCAGAGAATCCGGAGGTGGGCCGCTTGCGTTGGCACCGTTCGGCACCTTTCCTGATGGTCCCGGCGCAGCGCCATTTCGTCATCTACGACCTTATCCCGCAAGGCATCGCGGCGCTGACCGTCCAGCATCAAGTGCGCGACATCGAAGCCCTGATTGCGGAACTGACACCTGCATTTTTCGCCGAAATCGAAAGGCTGAGTCGAAAGTCATGACTGGCTGAGGCGCGGCAGCGAACCCGCACAGAGAAATCGAGTCGAGAACGACATCTGCGACCACCTCTCCGCGAACGGATATTCGGCAGCGTGAGAATCCGGCCGATAGACGGACGTGCAGCCAAACACTGAGTGATCGGACCGCGCGACGAAACGCGGCTGCAAGCTACTTCGTTCCGTCGCGCGACGGAGACCGATCGTCGCCGACCGCTTCCTCAGCCAGCGGATCGCCGGCCGGTGCAAGCGCGTCTCGTCGGGCTTCGTCGCTGGGCGACTCGGGTGCGGGATCCGAAGCGAGCGGCACTTCCCCCGTGGCTTCGGACGACTGAGATGCAGGCATGAGCGGTTCTGCCCGTACCTCCTCGGAATCGACGACGGTTCGTGTCGGCGTCTCGTCTGTTGTCAGCGTCGCAGTTGTTCCGGCCGGCGTCTCGGATACGGTCTCGCGATCCGTATCGCTGTCGACGATTCCCACCGCTGCCATCGGATCCGCCTCGCTCTTTGCCGTACCGACTGGAGTAACCGGACCCGCTCCGGTGTCGACCGGATCTCCCGAGGCTGATGAGTTGCCCGAACCGGCCGAGGCGTCCCGACGGGCCGAGCCGTCCGGACCGACCGCGGCTGTTGCCGTGGCCGCAGCAGCACCCGCCGCGATTCCGATACCAGTCGCCACCGCCTGGTCGTCGACATCTTCGCGGCCATCGCCGACAAGCAAAACGTCGACGCGCTGCTGAAGGGTCTCGCGTGCGGAGCCAGGCGACAGTTTCTCGTAGCCCGATGACAGGTGCTCGAACATCTGCTTGTAGGACCCGGCCATCGAGACGAAAAGCGTGGCCGTCTTGTCGAAATGTGCTGCGACTTCCTTCCGATATTCGTCGCTCTGGTCCTGCTGCCGCCTCACTTCGGACTCGAGTTCCGCGATGCGTGCGGTGCCGGCGCCGGAGCGGCGCCCTGCGAAGAAGCCGATCGCCGCGGCGATGACGACGGCGAGGATGGCAAGCAGCCAGGCGGTTTCTGCTGTCATGACTTGTTGATTCTCCTTGGAGCTATTCGAGTGTCGACATGATTTTTCGTAGCGCGTCCGGCGTATGTTCTCCGGCCAGCGGCGTTCCCGGCATCAGGTGCCTGCCCATGTCCAGGCCGCCGATCAGCACCGGCTCGAAGCCGATGTCACGGACCAGGCGCGATGCCAGTTCGATCGCCTGGTCGTCGTCGCCTGCGATCGGCATCCCGATCCGCCCCGGCTCGGTATGAACCTGGCCCATGCGCTGGTAACCGACAGCGTTGAACGCGCGCACGATACGCGCCCCGGGCAGCAGTTCGGCAGATGCGGAACCGACTCCCTTGTCACGCGCCCAGCTTGCAATCTCACCGTCACGGCCGACGAAGGGGTTGCAGGTGTCGATGACGGGCTTTCCGCGAAGCAATTCGCCGAGTTCCTTGCTGACTTCGGGTAGCGCCCGATAGGGGACCGAGACGAGCAGGACCTCGGCGAAGGCGGCAGCTTCGCGCGGCGTTCCCGCAAGCGCATTCGGCCCGAGTCTTGCGGCCAGCGCGCGGTCGTGCTCGATGTCGCGCGACGAGAACATCACCCGATGCCCGGCTCGCGCCCAGACACTGCCGAGCGTGCCGCCCACCTTGCCTGATCCGACGACGCCGATCTTCAAGCTGGTGTCGCTTGCGGTCGTTGCAGCGAGCGCCGAAGGCAGGCTCGCGATCGCGAGCCCCGTCGAGACGCCGGCGATCGATTCGAGGAATCGTCGTCGTTCGCGATTCATGTCCTGCCCTCCGCCAGTAAAGGACTCGCCACGTTTCACGCCGCCGGCAAGCCCTCGACCAGTTCGATCATCCGCTTTCTCTGCGCCTCGTCGGGAAGCCGCCCGCGTGCCGCGCCCATGTTATCGATCATGTTCGTCGGCCGGCTGGTGGCGGGGGTGATCGACGTGACGGCGGGATGGCTGGCCACGTACTTGAGAAAGAACTGCCCCCACGAATGTGCGTCGAACTCGCTGGCCCAGCCGGGCACCTCGCGTCCGGCGACGCGCCGCCATAGCCGCGTGCGGCCGAACGGTGCGTAGACGAGCACCGCGATCCCGCGTTCGCGTGCCAGCGGCAGGATCGTGCGCTCGGCGTCGCGGTCGTCGATCGCGTAGTTCGTGCCGATGAAGTCGAGCGGCTCGTTGCGCATCGCGTCGATCAGCGCCTCGTACTGGCCTTCGAAGGTCGTCGTCACGCCGATGTAGCGTACGCGCCCCTTCTCCTTCATCTCGCGCAGGATCGGCAACTGCGTGCGGATGTCGCCCATGTTGTGCACCTGGACGAGGTCGATCACCGGCTTGCCGATCCGCTGGAAAGAAGCATCGAGCTGACGGCGTGCGGCCTCCGGGTCGGCGGCGCCACCGCCGCGTGGCGCAACGTTCAGCTTCGTGGCCCAGAACAGCTTGTCGGCGACACCGAGTTCCTGGGCAATGCGACCGGCGACCTCCTCCGACGCGCCATAGCCGGGCGCGGTGTCGAACACAGTGCCGCCGAGCTCGACCATGCGCTCGAGCACCTGCCTTAGCGCCGTCGCGTCGTCGCTGCGCGCGACCTGCGCGAAGGTGGCCGAGCTGCCCAGCCCGACGATCGGGATCCGCTCGCCGGTGGACGGGATCGCGCGGGTGATCAGCGCGCCGCTGCCGGCCTGTGCGCTGCCTTGCGCCGCGGCCTGCGCGCCGGTCTGCATCCCGGCCGCCTGCGCACCGGCCTGCGCCGCGAACGCTCGCGGTGCCAATGCCAGCATCCCCGCGCCGCCCGCAGGCCCCTGCAGCCATTTCCGCCGTGTCATGCCCTTGCTCCCTCTCCTTGTTCCGCTTCTATGCGGCCTGGCTGGCCGCGCTGCGCCCAGCCCAGCCACAGGCCGAGCGTCATCCAGACGAGCGCCAGTGGCGCTGCGAACGCGGCCAGTGCCGCGAGCCCCATGCCGAGCCGTCCCAGCAGCCCCTCGGTCTGCGCACCGACGACGTCGCCTGCCCGGTAGACGAAAGTGTCGATGAACGCCTTCGCCTTGTAGCGCTCGGCGCGCGTCACGCTGGTGAACAGCGTCTCGCGCGCCGGCCGCATGATGCCGCGCTGCACGGCGCGAAACGTGGCCTCGAAGGCCACCAGCGCCGCCAGCGAGCCGACGATCGCGAGCCCGACGAAGCCCAGTAGCGCGGTCATCGGCAGCAGTGCGAGTGTCAGCGAGGTGCCGAGCCGCTTCATCAGGTGCCCGGTGACGATCGCCTGCAGGACCAGTGTCGCGATCTGCGTGATCATGTCGATCCGCGCGAAGGTCGCGGTGCGCATGTCGAGGTCGGTGCCCAGCGCCGCGACCATCTGCAGCCGCGTGAAGTACAGGAAGGTGACCATCACCGCCAGGATCAGCACGTAGCCGCAGATTCCCAGCAGGAACGGCGAGCGCATGATCGCCGACAGGCCTTCCCACGCACTGCCGCCGATCAGCGCATCACCGGCACGCTGCGGCCTGTCGCGACGTCCGGTTGCTCCAGCGCCCTGGCGATCGCCCGAGTCGATCTCGTGGCCCACGATCTCGTGGCCCACGCGCGTCAGCCACCAGGCCGCGGCCAGTGACAGCATCAGGAAACCCGCGGCCACCAGCATCAGCGCCGGCGTGCCCAGCGGCCTGGCCAGCACGCTGGCGAGCCAGGGGCCGAAGATTGCGCCCAGCGTGCCGCCGACGGCGATCGCACCGAACACGCGCTTGCTCTGTTCTTCGGTGAAGCGATCGGCCATCAGCGCCCAGAACAGCATCGTGGCGAACAGGTTGAAGACGCTGAACCAGACGTAGAAGACCTGGCCGCTGCGCTCGCCGACGGCGGCCGGCGCGAGCACGAGGAGGGCGTGGAAGCACAGCAGGCCAACCACGAAGAACAGGTAGGTAGCGGCGATGAACTGCAGTCGGCGGAACCGGCTCACCAGCATGCCGAACAGCGGGTTCACCAGCAGCGTGACGACGACGGTGCCGATGAACAGCCAGCGGATCGCGTCCATGCCGCGCTGCATGCCGAGCGCTTCGCGTGCCGGCCGCAGCACCATCAATGCGCACAGCACGCAGAAGAAGAACAGCGCCGCGACCAGGACCGGAGCGACCTCGTCTCGCCGGATATTCGCGAAGCGTTGCAGCAGGGCAGCGGGCATCGGCGTTCCGTGGTTCCCTGGTCAGGTGTTCCAGCGAGCCCGGCCCGTTCAGCCTGTCAGGGACAGTAGATCGCCTTCAGCACGGCGACGAGCTTGCGGACGTCCTGGTTCTCGATCCGGTAGTACAGCGTCTGCGCTTCGCGACGGAAGCCGACCAGACCTTCTTCGCGCAGCTTTGCCAGGTGCTGCGACAGCGCCGACTGGCTCAGCGGCACGTGATCGAGCAGCGCGCCGACGCTCAATTCGCGATGCTCGATGAGCAGGCACAGTACCAGAAGACGATGCTCGTTGCCGAGCATGCGCAGCATCGCAGCGGCGCGAGCGGCGCCTTCCTCCATGAATTGTCGGTCCCTGTGGCGCTGCGGTGATTTCGCCATCGCTCGATGAGTTGCTCGACGAGTTCATGAATTAGGTTTGTCTAATATAATACCGCTGCCCGAGATTCCGGAACGACCCATGCCGAAGTCCCCAGGCGCCGCATCGGCGATCGATCCGGTCAGCGCCCACGAACACGCCCAGGCCGTGCGCAACGTGCGACTGCTGGTCGCCGCGCAGGCGCTGGGCGGTGCCTCTCCGCCGATCATCATTTCGCTCGGCGGAATCGTCGGGCAGATGCTGACCGACAACGCATCCTTGTCGACGCTGCCGGTAAGTCTTTACAACCTGGGTCTGGCGCTGTCGACGATCCCGGCCGCGATGCTGATGCGTCGCCTCGGCCGGCGCGCCGCCTACGTCCTCGGCGCGCTGCTCGGCCTCCTCTCCGGGGTGATCGCCACGTTCGGTGTGCTGAGCGGAAGCTTCGAGACCTTCTGCGTTGGCACGGCGACGGCCGGTTTCTACGGCGCCTGCGTGCAGAGCTACCGATTCGCGGCGTCCGATACGGTGTCGCAGGCGGAGCGGCCCAAGGCCATCTCGCGGATCATGGTCGGCGGGCTCGCGGCCGCGATCATCGGCCCGCAGGTCGTGATCTGGACGCGCGACGCCTGGCCGGCCGCGCCGTTCGCCGGCAGCTTCCTCGGCCAGGCCGTGCTGGCGCTGCTGGCCTTGCCCTTGTTGCTGATGCTGCGCACGCCGCCGCCGCAGGCCGTAGCCGCCGAAGGGGAGGCGCGGCCGCTGGCCGTCATCGCGCGCAGCCCGCGCTTTGTCGTGGCCGTGACCGCCGGCGTCGTCTCGTACGGATTGATGGCCTTCATCATGACCGCTGCGCCGATGGCGATGGTCGGCTGCGGCCACACGGTCGGCGAAGCGGCGCTGGGCATCCAGTGGCACGTGCTGGCGATGTTCGCACCGAGCTTCTTCACCGGGCACCTGATCGCTCGCTTCGGCAAGCTTGCGGTCACCGCATCCGGCCTCGTGCTGATCGGCGCGTCCGGACTGCTCGCGCTGGCCGGGCTCGAGCTGCTGCATTTCTGGGGTTCGCTGATCCTGCTGGGGGTGGGCTGGAATTTCGGTTTCATCGGTGCGACCGCGATGGTCACGGATGCGTACACCGCATCCGAACGAGCCAAGGTGCAGGCGCTCAATGACTTCCTCGTATTCGGGACGGTGGCGGTCGCGTCCTTCGGCTCCGGGCGCCTGCTGGACACCTCCGGATGGGAGCAGATCAACGCGATGATACTGCCGCTGCTGACGCTGGTGCTCGCGATGCTGGGCGGGCTCGCATGGCGCGGGCGGCGGCGGGAAACTGCGGCGTCGCCCCGCGCGCTCGGGCAGTAGATCGAGAGCGGCCCGGGGCCGGCGTGTCCGGGGATCGGCCATCATCTGCCGCCCGGATGCGCTGACCGATGCGGTCAGGCGCCGAAGCGCAAAATAGCGCGGATCGGCGCGTTGGGGTCGGATCCGCGCACCGCCGTTGCCCGCCACGGAGAACCACTGCGATGAAGGCCGAAGTCGAGGAATTGCTGTCGCTGCTGCAGGTCGAGCGGCTCGAGTACAACCTGTTTCGCGGCGTCAGCGGCGAGATCGGCAGCCCGAACGTATTCGGCGGGCAGGTCCTCGGGCAGGCGCTGATGTCGGCCGCGATCACGGTCGAGGCCGCACGCGGCGTGCATTCGCTGCACGCTTACTTCCTGCGGCCGGGCGACAAGAACGCGCGCATCGTCTACGACGTCGAGCGCATTCGCGACGGCGGCAGCTTCACGACGCGGCGCGTCGTGGCGATCCAGCACGGTCGGCCGATCTTCAACTTCGCCGCGTCGTTTCACGTCGAGGAGCCGGGGCCCAGGCACGAGCAGCCGATGGCGCAGGTGATCGGCCCCGAGGGGCTGGCCAGCGATCGCGAACTGCGGCGCCGGATCATCGGGCGCCTGCCCGAAGCGAGGCGCGCGGCGGCGAAGACCGAAGGCGCGATCGACTTCCGGCATGTCGAGCCCTACGATCCGCTCGCCCCGACCCCCGGCCCGTCGCTGCGCCATACCTGGTTGCGGATCGCCGACCGGATGCCCGACGACCCGATCCTGCATCGGGCTGCACTGGCCTATGCATCCGACTTCGGGCTGTTGCAATCGGCGATGATCCCGCACGGCCTCAGCTTCATGCAGCCGTCATTGCAGGTCGCAAGCCTCGATCACGCGATGTGGTTCCACGACGATTTCCGTGCCGACGAGTGGCTGCTCTACGAAATGGAATCGCCGGCGGCCGGCGGTGCGCGCGGCTTCTGCCGCGGCACGTTTCATACGCAGGATGGCCGTCTCGTGGCGTCGGTCGCGCAGGAAGGGCTGATCAGGATGCGCCGAGCAAGCGAGTCAATCGAGCACGGCGACCCGTCCCGATGAAGATTTTCGATGCCGAGGCCACGCGCCGGGCGCTGCCGTTCCGACCGCTGGTCGACGCGCTGGCGCGCATGTTCGTCACCGGCTGCGAGGTGCCGCTGCGGCACACGCACACGGTGCAGGCCGACGACGGCAGCGCCGGCACGGTGCTGATCATGCCGGCCTGGCGCAGCGGCGACTACCTCGGCATCAAGACGGTCAACGTCTTTCCGGACAACGCGAAGCGCGGGCTGTCGGGTCTGTTCGCGACCTACGTGCTCTACGACGTGCATACCGGCGAGCCGCTTGCGCTGATCGACGGCAACGAGATCACGTCGCGCCGAACGGCCGCGGCTTCGGCGCTGGCAGCATCGAAGCTGGCGCGGCCCGATTCGCGCCGGCTGCTCGTCGTCGGCGCCGGGCGGGTCGCGAGCTTGCTGCCCGAGGCTTACCGCGCGGTGCTGCCGATCGACGAAGTCGCGATCTGGGCGCGCCGCCCCCAGGCTGCCGAGGCGCTGGCCGAAAGCCTGCGTGCGCGCGGCATCGACGCGAAGGCGACCGCCGAATTGCCGCAGTCAGCGGCGCGCGCCGACATCGTCAGCTGCGCAACGCTCGCGACCGAGCCGGTCGTGCACGGCGAATGGCTGCGCGCCGGCAGCCATCTCGACCTGATCGGCAGCTTCACGCCGCAGATGCGCGAGGCCGACGACGCCTGCTTCGTCGGCGCGAGCCTGTACGTGGATACCGACGAGGCAGCGAAGAAGAGCGGCGAACTCCTCGGTCCGATGTCACGCGGCGTGTTCGGGATCGACGACATCCGAGGCACGCTCGCCGACCTGTGCAGCGGCCAGGTGGCCGGCCGCGCAAACGCGGCCGAGCGCACCGTGTTCAAGTCGGTCGGCAATGCGCTCGAAGACCTGGCTGCCGCGGCGATGGTCTACGAAGGGCGATGAAGTCGCGTCAGTTTTTCTCGAGGTCGAGGTCCGTCACGATGTCCTTTTCGGCGGCAAAGTTCTTCTTCGCGAAATCGGCATAGGTCTTGTGGTCCATGTAGTACTCGCGTACGCCGATGTTCTCGAAGACCTGCTTCACCTTCGGATCTTCCAGAGCCGCCTTCACCGCGTTGTCGAGCTTCTCGACGATGGGTTGCGGTAGGCCGGCCGGCCCGGCCAGGCCCAGCGGCGAAGGCACGATCACGTCATAGCCTGATTCGAGCAGGGTCGGCACATTCGTGAAGGCCGGGTTGCGCTCCTTGTCAGCCGTGGCCAGCACTCGCACGGTCCCCGATTTGAGGTACGTGAGTATGCTGTTCGTGACCACCGCCAGCTTCACATGGCCACCGATCAGCGCTGTCGTTGCGTCGGCATCGCCCTTGAAAGGAACATGTGTGAACTCGGTACCCGTGCGCTTGCCCAGCAAGGCCATCACGACCTGATTACCCGTGTAGCGACCTGGCGTGCCGTAATCGAGGTCTCCTGGATTCTGTTTCGCGTAGTCGACGAGCTCCTTGATGGTCTTGAATGGGGAGTCGTCTTTCACCGTGACTGCGAAATCGTAGGTGAGGAACGAAGCAATGTAGGTCAGATCGCGAATCGGATCGTAGCGGGTCTGCTGGATGTACGGTTGGCGGAAGATGCCGACAGGTGCCATGGTCAGCCGATAACCATCGGGCTTCGCCCCGATCATGCTGATGGCACCCATCGCACCTGCAGCGCCGGGCTTGTTCTCGATGACCACGGGTTGGCCCAACTGCTGCGACAAGCTCTCGGCCAGTGCTCGCCCGACAAGATCGGTAGTGCCACCCGGTCCATAGGGAACGATGATGCTGATGGGCTTGTCCGGATAATCCGTCTGCCCCATGACGGTGGTCGGCGTCAGGCCGACAGCCAGTCCGACGGCGATCAGCAATTTGCCAAGTTTCGTGTGCATTCGATGACTCCTTTCCGGTGTGGACGCTGCCGCGGCGATGGTCTACGAAGGGCCGATCAGTCCCGCGTGATGTTGTTCTCGCGGATCACCTGACCCCAGCGCTCGTGGTCGTTGCGCATTCGCTCGGCGAGCTGCTCGGGCGACTGCCAGGCAGCGAAGGTGCCGACGCCTTCGAGCCGCTTCTGCACGTCCGCGTCGGCCAGCGCCTTCTTCAGCTCTTCGCTCACGCGCGTGACGATTTCCTTGGGCGTGCCCGCCGGCGCCAGCATGGCGCCCCACGAGGTCGCGTCGAAGCCCGGAAAGCCCTGGTCGGCGATCGACTTGACCTCGGGCAGCATGCCGACGCCTTTTGCGGTGCCGACGGCCACCGCGTGCAGGTCGCCCGACTGAATGTGTGGCAGCACGGCGATCAGATCCGAGAACATGATGGGTACCTGCCCACCGAGCAGGTCGGTGACCGCCGGTGCGCTGCCGCGGTAAGCCACGTGCAGCATGTCGAAGCCGGCGACCTTCTTCAGCATCTCGGTGGTCAGGTGGCCGAAGCTGCCGACCCCGGCAGACGTGTAGTTCAAGCCTCCTTTCTCGGCCTTCGCTTTCTCGATCAGGTCCTGCAGCGTCTTGACCCCGGGCAACGACTTCGGATTGACGACCAGCACGATCGGCAGGTCGTAGACGTTGGCGACCGGCTCGAAGTCCTCGAACAGCTTGTAGTTGACTGTCGCGTACATGTGGTCGGCCAGCAGTGTCGGCGTGGCCAGCATCACGAACGTGTATCCGTCGGGCTTGGCGCGGGCGGCCAGCGCCGCACCGATCGTGCCGGACGCACCGGCGCGGTTGTCGACGATGATCGGCTGCCCGAGTCCTTCCTCGATCTTCTGGCCGACGATCCTGCTCGCCACGTCGGTCGGACCGCCCGGCGGGAACGGCACGATCAGTGTGATCGGCTTGGTCGGGTAGTCCTGCGCGAGCGCCGCGCCGGGCAGCAGCGGCAGAGCCAGCAGCGGCGCTGCGAGCGAGAGCAGTGCGCGGCGAGTGCGGCTGCGAAGCGCGGAGGGATTCGTTCCATTCATCGTTGACATCTCCATCGAGGTGTTCGGAGGGGCGACGCGCCTGCGTCAGACGACGCCGCGCGCCTTCAGTTCGGTCAGTCGTTCATCGGACAGTCCGATCAGCGAGCGCAGCACGTCCTGCGTACCTTCGCCGAGCTGCGGCGGGGCGCTGCGTACCGGCAGCCGTTGGCCATCGAATCTCCAGGGCGGCGCCAGCACGTCGACGGCACCGGCGACCGGATGCGGCTGGCGCGTGACCAGTCCGCCCGCAACTGCGCGTTTCGAAGTCAGCGTCTCGTGCAGCCCGAGCACTTCGCCGCACGGAATGCCGGCTGCGTTCAATCGCTCGAGCAGGTCCTTGCGCTTGCGCAGTCCGATCTCGCGCAGCAGTTCGGGGAGCAGGGCCTCGCGGTTCGTTGCGCGAAGCAGCCCGGTCTTGAAGCGATCGTCGGCCGTGATGTCCGGACGCTCGATCACCATCGAGCAGAAGCGCTCGAACTGGCTGTTGTTGCCCACCGCGATGACCAGCGGGCCGTCTTGGGCATCGAAGACGCCATAGGGAACGATCGACGGATGCGCGTTGCCGTAGCGCGGCGGATCCTCGCCCATCAGCAGCGCTTCGAGGCCGTAGTACGAGGTGATCATCAGCCCGCAGTCGAACAGCGCCATCTCGATGCGCCGCCCCTTGCCGGTCTTCTGCCGCTCGAACAAGGCGGCCAGGATCGCCTGCGCCGAATACATGCCGGTGAACAGGTCGACCGCGGCCACGCCGAACTTCAGCGGCGGGCGGCCGGCTTCGCCGTTCATCGCCATCAGCCCGGCCTCGCCCTGGATCACGAGGTCGTAGCCCGGGCGCGTGGCTTCGGGCCCGGTCGGGTCGTAGCCGGTGATCGCGCAGTAGATCAGGTCCTTGCGGTTTTCGCTGAGCCTGTCGTAGCCCAGGCCGAGCCGGTCGATGCCGCCGAACTTGAAGTTGTGGATGACGACGTCGCTCTTGTCCGCCAGTTCGCGCGCGATCTGCTGGCCGTCCGGGGTTTGCAGGTCGAGCGTGACCGAGCGCTTGTTGCGGTTGACACAGTTGAAATAGGCGGTTTCGGTTTCGCCGATCCGCATGCTCCAGTCGCGCGTGTCGTCACCGCGCTTCGGATGTTCGACCTTGATCACCTCGGCACCGAGGTCGGCCAGCACCATCGCGCACCACGGGCCGGCGAGGATGCGCGACAGGTCGAGGACGCGCACGCCGGCCAACGGGAGGGAAGTCTCTGTCATTTGGATCCTCGACACGGGCGGAATGGGAACGACGACAGGATACCCGGCGCGTTCGGGGTAAGCTGCCGTCCCTTCGAGAACCGACAGTACCCGACCGCATGTTCAAGTCAGCCATCCTCTATCGCCTCGCTCCCGACTGGACGCCGCCCTCGCTCGATGCCTTCGAAGACGCATTGGCGGGCGAACGCTTCGAACCTTGCCGCGCGACGGAATCGCGTTCGGCCGGCTGGGTCGAGCCGCGTGGCCGCGAGCATGGTGCTCTGGTCGAATCGATCGACGGACAACTGGTGGCGAGCCTGCGCATCGAGACGCGTGCGGTGCCCGCGTCGGCAATCAAGGATGCGCTCGACGAACGCCTGCAGCGCGTCGAGGACGAAACCGGCAGCCGTCCGCGCGGCAAGCGCCGCAAGGAACTGAAGGAGGAAGTCGTCGTCGACCTGCTGCCGCGCGCGTTCAGCAAGTTCTCGACGACGCGCATCTGGATCGACCCCGCGGCGCGACTGATGCTCGTCGGGGCCGGCAGCATCGCTCGTGCCGACGAGGCGGTCGGGGTGCTGCTGCAATGCCTGCGCGCGATCGGCAATCCGTTCGCGGCGACGCTGCTGAACACCGCCATCGCACCGTCGACGGGCATGTCGATCTGGCTCTCCGAACGCGAGGCGCCGGCCGGTTTCTCGATCGACCGCGAGTGCGAGTTGCGTCAGGCCCAGCCCGCAACCGCGGCCGGCAACGATGCCCAGAGCGACGAAGGTCCGACGGCCGCGCAGCAGGCTGCCGAGAACAAGGCGACCGTGCGCTACTCGCGCCACGACCTGGACATCGACGAGATCGTCGCCCACATCGCGCAAGGCAAGATCGCTACGAAGCTCGCGATGACCTGGCGCGACCGCGTTTCCTTCGTCCTCGATTCGTCGCTGTGCCTGAAGCGCATCGAACTGCTCGACGTCGTCATCGAGGCTGCCGAGGCGCAATCCGGCCAGGGCGAGGACGACGGCTTCGACGCCGACGTGGCGATCATGACGGCGGAGCTCGGCCGCCTCGTTCCCGACCTGGTCGATGCGCTGGGAGGCGAACGCGTCGCTGCGGAGACCTTCGTCGATGACGGTGCCGGCAATGCACGTGGCACCGATGCGCGTGCCGCCGAGGCGCATGCCGCTGATGCGCATGCCGATCGCTCGCCCGAAGCAGTGCCCGCCGGCTGATCGCCGCTCGGGCTTGGCAGGATTGCGGCTAGCTCGCGGGCTCGCCGTCGTCCGGCTTGCTGCCCAGCACCCGCTTCTCCCACAGCCCGAGCAGCCACAGCACGATCAGGCACAGCACGATCAGGCACAGCAGCGAAGCGCCGCCGGCGAGCACGTAGTTCTCGAGCCCGGCCGCGATGCCGATGCCGGCGGCCATCAACAGCGAGGCCGCCGTCGTCAGTCCCTGGACCTCTTCGCCTTCGCGTCGCCTGATGATGGTGCCGGCGCCGACGAAGCCGACGGCCGCGACGACCGCTTCGATCAGGCGGACCGGGTCGACCTGGACCAGCTCTCTGAACGCTTCGTCGGAGTAGTCGCGCACCAGCAGGTGGCCGAGCCCGACGATCAGCGCGGCCGCACCGGCAATCAGCATGTGCGTGCGCAGGCCGGCCGACTGGCTCTTCAACTCGCGCTCGAAGCCGATCAGGCCGCCGAGGATCATCGCGGCCAGTACCCTGCCGAGCACCGACAGTTCGAGCGGCCAGCTGGCGAAGTCGATGAACGGCATCGCGGCGGGTGGACCGGACGCTTGCCGGCTGGCCGTTCCGGTGATCGGCGCGTCGTCGGTACGCCGCTACTGGCGCAGCGTCGCCTTCAGCGTGATCTGCGGCACGCTGGCGAGCGCCTTCGACAGCGGGCAGTTTTCCTTCGCGCCCTGCGCGATCTGCTGGAACTTCGCCTCGTCTGCGCCGGGCACTTTCGCTTCGAGTTCCAGGTCGATGCGTTCGATCTGGAAGCCGCCGTCTTTCGACATCAGGTGCACGGCTGCCTTCGTGTCGACGACCTCGGTACTCAGGCCTTCCTTGTCGCAGGCGAAGGAAAACGCCATCGCGAAGCATGCCGCATGCGCCGCACCGAGCAACTCCTCGGGGTTCGTGCCCTTGCGGTCGTCTTCGAAGCGGCTGGCGAAGCCGTACGGATAGTCCTTCAGCGCCTCGGTCTCGGTGCTGATCCGGCCGACGCCGGCCTTGCCGCCACCTTTCCAGTGGACCGTTGCCGTCTTTCCTTTCATCGCGAGACCTCCATCGTCGTCAATGGCGCTGCAGGCGCCGATATTCGCTGTAGTGCCGGATCGCCTTGCGGGCGTGTCCGGCGCTCTCGTAGAGCCGCGCCGCGTTGAAGTGCGCATCGGCGAAGCCTGGCGCAAGCCGCAGGCAGTCTTCGTACGCGCGCAACGCCTCGTCGCTGCGCCCGAGATCCTCGAGCGTGACGGCCAGATTGAAATGCAGTACCGGCTCGTCGGAGCAAATGCGGAGCCCGTCGCGGTACAGCCGCTCGGCCTCGGCGTGCCGACCCGACTCGGTCAGCAGGACTCCGAGGTTCAGGTAAGGATCGGCGCAGTCGGGCGCTGCCGCGATTGCCGCGCGATAGGCGGACTCGGCACCGGCGGGGTCGTCGGCTTCGAGTTCGATGCCGCGTTCGAACCAGTCGCGCGGCGTCGCGCCCGGCCGCGTTCGGCGACTCGACGCCGAGTGGTCCGCGGCAGCTTCCGACCCGTTGTTCGCGCCGGTTGCTCGACCGAGCACGCTGATCGTGCCGCGCGTGGGGCGGAGCTCGAAATCGAGCAGCAACTGGCCGGTGTCGGCGTGCCATTGGTGATCGCCTTCGCTGACGACGATCTCGCTGCCGATCGCGCTGATCCGCAGGCCGCTCAGCGGCAGCTCTTCGGGAAGCGCGCTGCGCAGCCGCTGCAGCGACCGCAGGATCTTGCGTGTCGGGATTTTTGCCTGCTGCAGCTCGTTCGCGGTGCGCAGCAGCACGATATCTCGGAACCCGAACAGGTACTCGCGACGCTTGCCGCGCGCCGGCGTGACGAAACCCGCTGCGATCAGCCGCGAAACGACCGTGCGAGAAAGACCGAGCATCGACTGGATCGCGCGCAGGTTATAGGTCTGCATCTCGCCGCGGTGCGCGCTACTTTCTCGCGCGGGCGCGAGGCGCGGCCTCGGCCGTCGCGCTTCGCGAAGATGATGACGCGGCGGCGCGCCTCGGCGCCTTGCGCGCCGGTGGGCTGTTGCTCGCAGCCGTCTTCCTGGCGTTTGCCTTCGCTGCAGCCGGGGCTCGCGTCTCCGGCCGCTCGTCGGATGCCGGGGTCTTCGGCGTTCGCTTGCCCTTGGACAGGCTCGCGCGCAGCGCCTCGGTCAGGTCGATGATCTGGCCGCCGCCGCCCTGCGGTGCGTGTTCCTCGGTGACGACGATCTCCTTGCCGGAGATCTTCTCGTCGATCGCTTCGAGCACGCGCTGCTTTTCTTCGTCCTTGAACTCCTGCGGGTCGTAGCCATCGGCGGCGATCTGGTCGATCAGTTGCAGCGCAAGCTGCAGCTCCGGCTTGCGGATCTCTGCGGAGTCGATGTCGAGATCGGCCATCGACCGCACCTCGTCGGCGTAAAGAAGCTGCTGCAGGATCAGGCCGTCGGTGCCGGCGCGCACCTGTACGACGTACTGCTTGCCTTTCCAGACCCAGCGCGCGAGCGCGCAGCGCCGGCTCTCGCGCATCGCTTCGAGCAGCAGCTGGTAAGGCTTGCCGCCGCGCTTGTCAGGAGCGAGGTAGTAGGCCTTGTCGTAGTAGATCGGGTCGACCGACTCGAGCGGAATGAACGAGATGATGTCGATCGTGTGCTGCGCGGTTTCCTCGAGCGCCTTCAGTTCGTCGGGCTCGAACATCACGTAGCGGTCCTTCTCGAATTCGTAGCCCTTCTTGAGTTCCGAGCGATCGACCGGGACGTTCTCGCGGATGCAGAAGTACTGCTGCCTGACTCGTGATCCGCATTCGTGCAGCAGGTTGAAGCTGACGCCGGAGCGGCTTTCGGTCGCCGAGAAGACCTTCACCGGGATCGACACGAGGCCGAAGGTAAGCGACAGCGAAGCGATCGAGCGAGCGGCCATGGGGCACCTTCGAATCGGTTTCGAGACCTCAGGTTACCGCCAAGCAGGTGCGCGCGTCGACAAGTCCAGCCCGCACCGACTCGAGCCACGCCTCGAACTCGCAACCGGACAAGCGGTCGAGCGATCCCCGACCGGGGTGATGGAGGCATGCCGATTGCTGCGCCAGCGCGACACGCGGATCGCACCGCTTGCGAATTGCAGAGGAAATGCCATGTCAGAAAGCACTCTCGACATCACCGGCGAAGAGCCGCCTGTCGTCGACCGCGGGCACGGAACCAAGGCGCTGGGCCCCAGCGATTCGTCCGACTCCGGCAGCGACATCGCCGGCGGCTCGGGCACGACGATCGACGTCGACCCCGGGCTCGATCAAGGGACGAACGCCGATCCCGATGGCGGCGGCACCCATACCGCCGGACCCGACATCGGTGACCCGGAACTCGACAGCGACAGCGACCGCTACGGTACGGGCGAGCGCGGAGCCGCCGGGCGCGATTCCGTAACGGCCGACAGCGCCGAGACATGGGTGGACACGGTCAAGCCGATGCCTGGCGAGGGGTCTCCCGCCGAACGCACGA
>CALLYQ010000152.1 GCA_937858875.1 uncultured Lautropia sp.
CGCCAGCGCGATGATCGCGTGCGCACAGCCGACGATCCGGCAGACGCGGTCGGCCAGGTATTCGAGGCGCAGCGAATTGTCCGGCAGCAGGCCCAGGCCGAGGCCGGCATCGGCCAGCGCCCGCAGCTGCGCACTGCGACGCGCCTCCTGCTCGAGCGCGATGCCCCGCGCCCGCTCGGCCTGCTCGCGTTCGCCGACCTCGGCGCGCAGCTTGGCATTCATCCGCGTCAGCTCTTCGGTCCGCTCGTTGACGCGGCGATCGAGCGACTGGTTGGCACGCCATAGCGCATCGGTCATCGACAGCGCCAATGTGTTGGCGCGCGCGCGCGTGGTGGCCATCGACCACATGATCCCGAACAGCAACAGGCTCACGACGATGCCGCCCGCGAGGTATTCCCAGGGGCGGCCCGTGGTCAGCAGATCGAGGCCGGCGCCCGTGGGCTGCACTTCGAGCACCCAACTGCGGCCGGCGAAGGACAATGTCTGAATCGTCGGCCGACGCATCCGGGATTCGGCCGGAAATCGTGCGGCGGCGTCGGAATAGAGCAAGGTGCGCTCGCCCGCGCCGGCATCGTCGTACAGGCGCAAGGCGAGCAATTCGCCGCGCCCGACGTCGCCGACGACATCGGCCGGCCGGAACGGCGCATAGACCCAGCCGAGCAGTTCCCGCTGTACGCGCGCCCCCGAAGCAGCAGCCTTGGGCGCGGCACCCGAGCGGTAAACCGGCATGAACATCAGCACCGCGGGCGGCCCGGCTTGGCGCCCTGCGTCCTGGACCAGCGTCACCGGGCCGCTCAGTGCCGGCGCGCCGCTTTCCCGAGCCACCTGCATGGCCTGCCGGGCGACCGGATCCGACAGCATGTCGTAGCCAAGCGCGCGGGCATTGCCGGCATCGAGCGGCTCGACGTAGAGCACGGCGCTGACCTCGTTGCGCGGACCGCCCGGCCAGACGCGGAAATCGGGAAAGCCGTTGGCACGCATCGAGAGTTCGACCGCGCGCACGCTTTCCGGCGCGATCCAGGCTGCATAGCCCAGGCCGAGCGCCGGCGTATAGCTGCGGCCGAGATCCAGCGCTTCGACGTAGGTGCGCCACTGTTCGCGCGAGGGCGTATCGACGGCGGCGAACAGCGAAGCGGCGCCGCGAACCGTCAGCTCGTAGGCCACCAGCCGCTGCGTGACTTCGGCGGCGATGTCGTTGGCCAGGTCGAGGAGGATCGACTGGCCTTCGAGTTCGGCGCTGCGCCTCTCGCTGCTCCAGATGGCCGCAGTGACGACCAGGCCCAGGCCGAGCGCAAGAATGGCGACGGCCTTGCCGAGTCGGCTGGAATCCGTGGCAACGGCTTCGGAGCGCTGGCCCGAGGCTTCGGTCACTGTCCGCTGAGGAGTTCGTTCATCGACGGATTCTAGTCAAGGCGGGCCGGTTGCGCCTGCGCGTTGTCGTTCGAGCAGCCCCTTTTTCCTCCGATCTTCGGGTCGAGCGTGAGCCGCCGGACAGCGCCCCGCGTTTGCCCGACGCCGCGAATGTCCTCAGAATCGCCCGGATGAGCCAGAAAGACCCTGCACCCGCCATCCTGATCGTCGACGACAACGCCGATGCCGCCGACTCGCTGGCGTTGATCCTCGACCTCGAAGGTTTTCGTACTCGCGCGGTCTACGACGGGCGA
>CALLYQ010000153.1 GCA_937858875.1 uncultured Lautropia sp.
GGACGGTCTACCTGCCGCGGCTTCGCGATGGCGGACGCATCTTCGTCAACGGCCGGCTGCTTGCCTCGGTGCGCCAGGCCGACGCCGACTGGCACGTGCGGTGGATGCGTCCGATCGCGTTCACGATCCCGTCCAGCCTGCTTGCGGCCGGCGCGAACACGCTGCAGTTGCGCATCGCCTCGTCGTCCCCCGGAAACGCGATGGGCGTGGCCTACGTCGGCCCCGAAACCGAACTTGCGCCTCGCTACGCGTCGCGGCTGTTCTGGTCACACACGAGCGCGCAGGTCACCGTGGCCGCCGCAACCACGGCCGGCCTGCTGGTCGTGCTGATCTGGCTGCGCCGTCGGCTGGCCTTCGAATTCGGGCTATTCGGTCTCGCGGCGACCTTCTGGGGCCTGCGCACGCTCAGCGTCGTCGTGCCGGTCTACCCGCAGGCTGCCCGGCTCGCGTGGAGCGTGTTCCACTATTCCTGCACCGGCGGGTTCGTGATCGCGATGACCTTGTTCATGCTGCGCGTGGCCCGCCTGCACCGGCCCGCGATCGAACGCGCGCTGATCGCCTACTGGCCGACCGGACCGCTGTTGCTCGCCTTGGGCGGCATCGGATGGGAACAACAGGTCGAACACTTCTACCAGGCGGGGCTCGTCGTCGTCGCGACGGCGATGCTTGCGGCGACCGCGGTGGCCGGTTGGCGGCGTCGCACGCCGGGCGTGCTCGCGCTGTGCGTCGGCGTGCTGTTCGGACTCGCGCTCGGCGTGCGCGACTACTTGCTGACGATCGGCCTGCTCGACTACGAAGGCGCCTACCTGATGCACATCGGCGCCAACGGCCTGCTGCTGACGGTCGGCGTGCTGCTGACCGGGCGCTTCGTGCAGGCGATGCGCGAATCGGCCGACGTATCCGCCTCACTGTCGGCCAGGGTGCGCAAGCGCGAAGACGAACTGCTCGTTTACCACGAGCGGCTGCGCCAGCTCGAACGCGAGCGCACCGCCAGCGAAGAACGGCAGCGAATCATCCAGGACGTGCACGACGGGCTCGGCTCGCAGCTCGTGTCCTCGCTGGCGATGGTCGAACGGGGGACCTGGAATCCCGCCGAGGTCGCGCGTGCACTGCGCGAAGCGATCGAAGACATGCGCACGGCCGTCGACACGCTGGCCCTTGGAGACGAGGACCTGCCGGCGTCGCTGCGTGGCCTGGTCGCACGCCTGGCGCCGCGTTTTCGCGCGGCCGGGATCGAACTGACCCTGCACATCGACGACGCGGCGAACCCATCGCCGACACCCGCCGATACGGCGCACCAAGTACTTCGGATCCTGCAGGAAGCGCTCGCCAACACGCTCAAGCATTCGGGGGCAGCGCACGCGGACGTCGCGGTCACCGGCGATCCCGACAAGGCGCAGTTCGTGCTCCAGGTGTCCGACGATGGCCGAGGCTTCGACCCGGCGGTCGGGCGAACGGGCGGTCGCGGCCTGGGCGGCATGCGATGCCGGGCTGCGCACATCGGTGCCCGGCTCGACATCGACTCGCATAGCGGCGGCTCGCGGGTCCGGCTGTCGCTGCCCGTCAATACGTCTGCGAGGGCACCAGCCTGACTATGTTCAAGGTTGCCGGGTTGTCGAGCAAGTCGCGCAGCGTGTATCGATCGAGCACCTCGTAGAAAGCCTCGAGCGCTTCGCCGAGCGCCGCGCGCAGGCGGCAACCACGATCGACGAGGCAGGTCTGCGGCGAAGCCATGCACTCGACGAGGAACTGCTCCGACTGCATCAGCCGCAACACCTTGCCGACCCGGATCGTCTCGGCGGGCATCGCCAGGTACAGTCCGCCGCCCTTGCCGCGCTGGCCGATCAGGAAACCTTCGCGAACCAGCCGGTTGACGACCTTCATCAGGTGACTGCGCGAGATCCGGTAGCGTTCGGCGATCTCGGCGATCGTGACGGCGCGCTCGGGATTGCCGCCGACGTAGATCAGCACGCGCAGCGCGTAGTCGGCGTGTCGGGTAACGCGCATGCCTGGGAGGCGGCCGGACTAGGCCACGCTGCGTACCCAGCGCACGATGTCGGCTGCGCCCATCGCCCCGGAACGGCGCGCGACCTCGCGTCCGTCCTGGAAGACGACCATCGTCGGGATACTGCGGATGCCGTAGGTTGCGGCCAGCCCCTGCTCGGCCTCGGTGTCGACCTTGGCGAGGCGCACCGAGGGCTCCAGTTCCTTCGCAGCCTGCGCGAATGCCGGCGCCATCATCCGGCAGGGTCCGCACCACGGCGCCCAGAAGTCCACGACGACCGGCAACTCGCCGCGGCCCACGTGCCGCTCGAAGGCGTCGGTGTCGAAGTCGACCGGCGCCCCGGCAAACAGCGTCGCGCTGCAGCGCCCGCAGGACGGCCGGTCGCCGAGCCGCGCGCGCGGCACCCGGTTCGAGGTGTTGCACGAGGGGCAGACGATCTTCAGCGTGTCGTTCGATGGTTCGGTCATGGGCTCGGCAGCGCTTGCAATGTCCGACAGATGGGGGCGATTTTCGAGGGTTCAACGCTCGTGCCACCATCGCGTGCCGTTTCGTTCGTGACTTTTCCGCAAACCGTTCCACATGAGCCCGGATCGCCGCCGCAGCCTCGCCCGTTTCCTGCTGTTCGTGACCCCGGCGCTGTGGGCCGCCAACTATGTCGTCGCCCGGGCCGCGGTCGGCGTCATCGAGCCGCACGCGCTCGCGTTCTTCCGCTGGCTCGTCGCGCTGCTGGTGATGCTGCCGATCGCCTGGCCGGCGCTGAGCCGGCACTGGCCGGCCTGGCGCCGCGAATGGCCGCAACTGCTGGTGCTCGGCGCGCTCGGCATGTGGATCTGCGGCGCTTTCGTCTACATCGGCGCGCGCACCACGACCGGCACCGACATCGGGCTGATCTACGCGGTCTCGCCGGTGCTGATCGCCGTCGCGTCGGCGTACTGGTTCGGCGACCGTCTGTCGGCCCGACAGACGGTCGGCCTGGCCGTGGCGGTCGCCGGCGTGCTGCTGATCCTGCTGAAAGGATCGCCGGCGGCGCTGCTGGCGCTGCACTTCACCGTCGGCGACCTCTGGGTGGTTGCCGCCGCGAGTTCGTGGACCGTCTATTCGATCCTGCTGCAGGCCTGGCGCAGCGTGCTCGACCCGTTCGCGCGGCTGGCCGCGATCACCTTCGGCGGGCTGCTGGTACTGCTGCCGTTCACGATCGCCGAGGCGGCGGTGCTCGGCCCGTCCAGCTTCGATCCACGAAGCGTCGGGCTGATCCTGGCTGCGGCGCTGCTGCCGGGCTTCGCCGCCTACCAGGCCTATTCGTTCATGCAGAAGGAATTGGGGCCGGCGCGAACCGGCCTCGTCATGTACCTGGGACCGCCCTATGCGGCGGCCGCTACCTGGCTCCTTCTCGGCGAAGTGCCGGCCTGGTACCACTGGGTCGGCACCGCGCTGCTGCTGCCGGGAATCTGGCTCGCGACCTCGCGTCCCAGGGCGACTAGAATGCCGGACTGAACCTCAACCCCAACGACCCGGAAGGAACCATGAAGCTGGAAAACGTGCTCGCCGCCCTGCCCGAACAGGAAGTCACGACCGACGTCCTGCTTGAAAAATACGCAAAGGGCGACGAACGCACGGTCCACGACATCCGGTCGCGCGTCGCGCGCGCGCTGGCCTCGATCGAGGCGCCGGCGCAGCGCGAGCACTGGAAAGCCGAGTTCCTGTGGGCGATGGAGAACGGCTTCATCCCGGCCGGCCGGATCAACTCGGCGGCCGGCACCGACATCCAGGCCACGCTGATCAACTGCTTCGTCCAGCCGATCGGCGACGCCGTCTGGGGTCACGGCGACGACGGCACGCCGGGCATCTACGCGGCGCTGCAGGAAGCCGCCGAGACGATGCGCCGCGGCGGCGGCGTCGGCTACGACTTCTCGTCGATCCGGCCCAAGGGCGCGCTGGTGCGCGGCACGCATTCGCGGGCCTCGGGGCCGGTGTCGTACATGCGCGTGTTCGACAAGTCCTGCGAAACGCTCGAATCGGCCGGTTCGCGGCGCGGCGCGCAGATGGGCGTGCTGCGCGTCGACCATCCGGACATCGAGGAGTTCGTCCACGCCAAGCGCGACGGCTCGCTGTCGAACTTCAACATGTCGGTGGCGGTGACCGACGCGTTCATGCAGGCGGTGGCTGACGACGGCGAGTTCGAGCTGGTCCACGCGGTGCGCCCCTTCGACGGCGAAGACGACGCGGTGCCGCGCGCCGACGGCAAGTACGTCTACCGGACGATCAGCGCGCGCGAGCTGTGGGACGACGTGATGCGTTCCACCTACAACCACGCCGAACCGGGCGTCATCTTCATCGATCGTGTCAACCGCGACAACAACCTGTCCTACTGCGAGCACATCGAGGCGAGCAACCCCTGCGGCGAGCAGTTCCTGCCGCCTTACGGCTGCTGCGACCTCGGCAGCCTGAACCTCGTGCGCTTCGTCGTCGACCCGTTCGGCG
>CALLYQ010000154.1 GCA_937858875.1 uncultured Lautropia sp.
CGAGCCCGCGCCGCGCGATGACCGGTCTGCGCTGCGCGAGGGGGTGCCCGGGGCTGGAGTGTCGCTGTTGTCGGCAGCCGCCGATTCCAGGTCGAAAGGCCGGCGATCGCCGAGGCTCAGTTCGACGACACGCACGCCGCTTTCTTGCGGCGTTGCCGCCGCCAGATGGCGCAAATGGTCGTGGCGTACGAGCCGGCAGTAGGCGCAGCCCGGTGTGGAGAACAGCACGACGACCGGATGCCCACCGGCAGCTGCTTCGCGCAGCAGCGCCTGCCAGGCATGCGGACGCGGCAACGCTGCCTCGGCGGCCATCGAGCGGCCGGCCAGGCCAAGTCGGCCCGTGGATGCCGCGGGCCCGGCGAACGCTGCTGCGCCGAGGGCGATACGGCCCAGCGCCTCGAGCGCCTTTCGGCGTGCGCCGGCGGGTCGCGGCAAGGTTGCGGTCTTCATTGGCTGTGCACAGGGCTGGTTCGCTTTTTCACCGACCGGGACTTGCCGAGCGGCGGACCCTTCCATCGTAGCTCGCGCCTGATATCGGATGAGTTCTTGACCATATGCGCATGGATGCATATAGTCCCCGACGAAGGATCAACGATTCGCCGGCCGGCGTGACGATCGGGCGGCTAGCACGAGGAGACAGGTCGTGGATGAACTCGGCCGCGTATTCGAGGCCGTCTCGCAATACTTCGCATTGCTGTCCGAGCCGATGCGGGTGCGGATCCTGCATGCGATCTGCCAGCGCGAGAAGTCCGTTTCCGAGATCGTGGCCGAAACAGGGGCCACGCAAACCAATGTCTCGCGCCATCTCGGCAGCATGTACCGTTCCGGCGTCCTGAGCCGGCGCAAGCTTGGAACCTCCGTCTACTACGGTGTCGGCGATCCGGTGCTGACCGAGATCTGCCGCAGCGTTTGCGTGCATATCGCCGCGCGCGATGGCGATCCGGGACGTCGCGGGCTGTTGACGATCGCCCAGGATCTCGACAACGCGCCGCAGTCGATCACCGGGATTGCGGTCGAACCCGCTCGCACGGCGCTGGGCGCCAGTGCCGGCAACCCGGCCGTGGTGAGCACGCGATGAGCCGGGAATTGCCCGCAGCCGGGCGGATTCGCCGCGCCCCCGAGGATTTCCTGTCGCAGGAACAGATCGCTCAGGCGTGCAAGGCGCGCCGCAGCTTCATGGGCAAGGCACTGGCGATGGGTGCCGGCGCGACTGCGGCTGCATCGGCGGCTGCGCAAGGCGGCTCGGCGAACGAGGGCACCGCATCTGCGGCCCAGGCTGCGCCCGCGGCCGGTAACGGCCTTCCGGCCGTGGCTCGGGGCCGGGGCGATCCGGCGATTCTGGAATTGCCGGAGCACACGCGCGGCCTCGGTCAGCCGGTGGCCGCCAGGGGCTACGGCCAGCCGTCGCAATGGGAGCGCAATCTGCAACGCCGCGAGAGCCCGGGCCTGACGCGCGTGTCGGCGGCCTCGGTCAGCTTCGCGCCGCTGCAGGGAATGTTCGGCATCATCACGCCCAACGGCCTGCATTTCGAGCGGCATCACCAGGGCTGGTGGGACATCGATCCGAGCCGGCACCGTCTGATGGTTCATGGGCTGGTGCGCGAGGCGCGCGTCTTCACGATGGACGACCTGATGCGGCTGCCGGCCGTCTCGCGCATCCATTTCATCGAGTGCGGCGCCAACAGCGGAATGGAGTGGAGCAACGTCGCGGTGCCGACCGTGCAGTACACGCACGGCATGCTGTCCTGTTGCGAGTACACGGGCGTACTGCTGTCGACCTTGCTCGACCTGTGCGGCGCCGATACGAAGAAGGGCCGCTACCTGCTGGCCGAGGGCGCCGACGGTTCGTCGATGACCCGCACGATCCCGATGGACAACGCGCTCGACGACGTGCTCGTCGCCTGGGCGATGAACGGCGAGATGCTGCGGCCCGAGAACGGCTATCCGCTGCGGCTCGTCGTGCCGGGCATCCAGGGCGTGTCCTGGGTCAAGTACCTGCGCCGCCTCGAAGTCGGCGACCAGCGCTGGGACACCAAGGATGAAGTGCTGCACTACGTCGACCTGATGCCCGACGGCACGCATCGCCAGTACACGTCGATCCAGGAGGTCAAGTCGGTGATCACGACGCCCTCGGGCGGACAGTTGCTGCTCGACAAGGGCTACTACAACGTCACCGGCCTGGCCTGGTCGGGTCGCGGTCGCATCCGCGCCGTCGACGTCTCGTTCGACGGTGGGCGCAACTGGCGCCGCGCGCGGCTCGAGAACCCGGTGCTGCCGAAGGCGCTGACCCGCTTCAACGTCGACTGGGTCTTGGACGCCGGTCGTGCTGCAGAGCCGCGCGACCGACGAGACCGGCCATGTGCAGCCGCGGCTGAACCAGTTGCGCGCGGTGCGCGGCACGCGCTCGATCTACCACAACAACGGGATTCAATCGTGGAAGGTGGGCGAGTCGGGCGAGGTGTCGAACGTGCAGGTGTACTGAAATGAAGCGTGCCCGCGTGTTCATCACGGTGGCGATGGGTGCGGTAGCGCAGTTGTCGGCTCCGGCAGCCGCGCAGTCATCCAGCCTGGGCGGAAAGTCGAACGTCAACGATACCGCGGCGAATCCATCGCTCGCCGACGCCGCACGGCCTTGGGCCGGCATCGGCCGGGCCGCGACGCCGGCGGAGATCGCTGCCTGGGACATCGACGTGCGCGCCGATTTCACCGGCTTGCCGCCGGGCTCGGGGTCGGTCGACGAGGGCATGGAGATCTGGGATGCGCAGTGCGCGTCCTGTCACGGCACCTTCGGCGAATCGAACGAGGTGTTCACGCCGATCGTCGGCGGCACGACGCAGGAGGACATCCGCACCGGGCGCGTCGCGAACCTGCTGCGCGCCGACTTTCCGCAGCGCACGACGCTGATGAAGCTGTCGCAGTTGTCGACGCTGTGGGACTACATCAATCGCGCGATGCCGTGGAACGCGCCGAAGTCGCTGTCGGTCGACGAGGTCTATGCGGTCACCGCGTACATCCTGAATCTCGGCGACATCGTGCCGGCTGACTTCGTGCTGTCGCACGAGAACGTGGCCGAGGTCCAGCAGCGGTTGCCCAATCGCAACGGCAAGAAATTCTTCGAACCGATGTGGTCGGTGGCCGGCAAGCCCGACGTGCAGGGCGACGCCTGCATG
>CALLYQ010000155.1 GCA_937858875.1 uncultured Lautropia sp.
TGCCGGAACCCGGGCAGGCCTGAGGGTCGTCGCGAAACCGGTGAACCGGGCGGGGGCCGCCGGCGCCCGCCGCGGCGCTACAATTCGCGGAACCCCTACAGCACCCCGGCGTTCCCGCCGGGTCATGGTTCCGTATAGATGCGCATCCTGATCATCCTCGATCCGCTGCAGCAGATCGTCACCTACAAGGACTCGACCTTCTCGATGATGGTCGAAGCCGACCGCCGCGGCCACGAGGTCTTCGTCTGCGAGCAGCGGGAGCTGTCGCTGGCTTCCGGGCGCACGGTTGCGCACGCGCGCCGGCTGCACCTGGTCGACCCGACCGGCAAGGCGCAGCCCTGGTACCGGCTCGACGCCGCCGCCAACGAGCCGGTGTCGGCCTTCGACGCCACGCTGATGCGCAAGGATCCGCCGTTCGACATGGAGTACGTCTATTCGACCTACCTGCTCGAACATGCGGTGCGCGACGGGGCTCGCGTCTTCAACGATCCGACCGCAATCCGCGGGCACAACGAGAAGCTGGCGATCGCCGAGTTCCCGCAGTACTCGGCACCGATGCTCGTCACGCGCAGCGCGCAGGCTTTGCGCGAGTTCGTCGACGAGCACGAAGTCGCAGTGTTCAAGCTGCTCGACGGCATGGGCGGCACCTCGATCTTCCGCGCCGAGCGCGGCGACCCGAACCTGTCGGTCATCATCGAGACGCTGAACGAGTTCGGCGCGCGCTCGGTCATGGCGCAGCGCTTCCTGCCGGAGATCTCCGAGGGCGACAAGCGCGTGCTGCTGATCGGCGGAAAGGTCGTCCCGTACAGCCTGGCGCGCATTCCCAAAGACGGCGAGTTTCGCGGCAACCTGGCCGCTGGCGGCCGGGGCGTCGCGCGCGAACTGTCGGCCACCGACCTGGCGGTCGGCGAGGCGATCGCCGAGGCGCTCGCGCCGCGCGGACTGCTTCTGGTCGGGCTCGACCTGATCGGCGATTTCATCACCGAGATCAACGTCACGAGCCCGACCTGCTTCGTCGAGATTCGCGATCAGACCGGTTTCGACGTGCCTGCGATGTTCGTCGACGCGCTCGAGGAGGCGGTGGCGGCTTCATGATCGGCGTCATGGTCGTTTCGCACGAACCGCTCGGAACGGCGCTGATTCGGTGCACGCGGCACGTGTTCGGGCGACTGCCCCCGCAGCTCGCGGCGCTCGACGTGATTCCCGACGAGGACCCTGCCGCTGCCGGCCAGGCTGCGCGCGAACTGCTCGCGCGGATCAACGACGGCAGTGGCGTCATCGTGTTCACCGACTGCTGGGGTGCGACGCCGTCTCGTATCGCAATGGAGCTTGCCGATCCGCTGAAGGTCTATGTGCTTGCCGGAGTCAACCTGCCGATGCTGCTGAAGGCCATCACGCTGCGGCGAATGCCGGTGCACGAGCTCGTCGACCAGCTCGTCGAAACGGGGCATCGCGCGATCCGCGTCGTCGAGCCCGAAGAAAGCCGGGAAAGCGAGCAGGGGCCGGCCCGATGACCGTCGGCGAGGCGGTCGTCGTCAACAAGCTGGGCCTGCACGCGCGTCCGTCGGCGCGTCTGACGGCACTGGCCTCGAAGTTCGCTTCCGAGGTCTGGCTCACGAAGAACACCCGGCGCGTCAACGCCAAGAGCATCATGGGCGTCATGATGCTGGCCGCTGCACGCGGCAGCACCTTGCTGATCGAGGCCAGCGGCCCCGACGAAAAGGAGGCCGTGGCCGCGTTGCAGGAACTGATAGGCACCGGCTTTCAGGAGGAATAGCCCCGTATGTTCGGCCTGCAGGGCACCGGGATCGGCGGCGGCATCGTGATCGGACGCGCACGCGTTCTCGAGACCCGCCAGCGCGACGTGTTGCGCTACCGCCTGCAGCCCGAGAACGCCGATGCCGAGCTCGAGCGCCTGCAGTCGGCCATCGAGACGGTCAAGGCCGAGTTGGGCGAACTCGCCGAACACCTGCCCGAAGACGCGCCGGCCGAGGCGCGCGCGCTGCTCGACGTGCACGCGATGATCCTCGACGATCCAGCACTTGCCGACGCGGCACGCGAAGCGATCCGCGAACATCTGTGGAACGCCGAATGGGCGTTCTCGGCGCAGGCCGGCCACCTGGCAGCGCAGTTCGCCGAACTCGAGGACCCGTACCTGAGCGAGCGCGGGCGCGACGTCAAGCAGGTCGCCGATCGCGTGATCCGCGTGCTGTCGGGTTCGCGCGCGCGCGGCGCCGTGGTCGCCGAGCCGGCGATCTTCGTGGCCGAGGACATCGCGCCGGCCGACATGTTGTCGCTGCGCTCGGCGCTGGGTTTCTGCATCGACCTGGGCGGCGTTACTTCGCACACGGCGATCCTTGCTCGCAGCATGAACGTGCCGGCCGTGGTCGGCCTGAGCAGCGCCAGCGAACTCGTCCGAGACGACGACTGGCTGATTCTCGACGGCGAAAGCGGCGTCGTCATCGTCGCGCCCGATGAAACCGTGCTGGCCGAATACCGGCACCGGCAGGACGCCGGGCGGCTCGAACGCGAACGCCTTCGCCGGTTGATCAAGGTGCCCTGTGTCACGCTCGACGGCATCCGCGTCGCGCTCGAGGCCAACATCGAACGCCCGGAAGAAGCGGCGCAGGCGCTCGAGGCCGGCGCCGACGGCGTCGGCTTGTTCCGCTCCGAGTTCCTGTTCCTGAACCGTCGCGAACTTCCGGGCGAAGACGAGCAGTACGAGGCCTATCGCGAGGCGGTGCTCGGCATGGCCGGCCGGCCGGTCACGATCCGCACGCTCGATGTCGGCGCCGACAAGGGACTGTCAGCCGAGGCCGGTGCCGTCGCGCCGAATCCGGCGCTCGGCCGGCGAGCAATCCGTTTCTGCCTGTCGGCGCCGAACGTGTTCCTGACGCAGTTGCGTGCGATTCTGCGTGCGTCGGCGCACGGCAAGGTCCGGCTGCTGATTCCGATGCTCGCGCACGCGCACGAGATCGACCAGTCGCTGCAGATGATCGAGGCGGCTCGTTCGCAGTTGCGCGAACGCCGCCAGCCGTTCGACGAACACGTTCCGGTCGGCGGCATGGTCGAGGTGCCGGCGGCGGCGCTGAGCGCGACCTTGTTCGTCAAGCGGCTCGACTTCCTGTCGATCGGCACCAACGACCTGATCCAGTACACGCTGGCGATCGA
>CALLYQ010000156.1 GCA_937858875.1 uncultured Lautropia sp.
AGATTCGGAAGAACACCTCTGCGACCATCCTCGCGGCTTTCGTGGGATTTGCGGCGAACGCGGTCCTGCTGTTCGCAGTCCTCGACTCCACGAAGCCGGGCGCGATCGCGATTGCGCAATCCATCGCCTATGGCGCGGCGTTCCTGAGCCTCGTCGCGCTGTCGTTCGCCGCGCAGCCGGGCCCGGCCAATGCCCAGTTCGCCACCGGCCAGCCCTATCTGGCGCCCGGCATCGGCGAAAGCCTGCTGACCGAAGCGGCCGACAAGGCCCGCTACAACGCGCTCGCCGAGGAACTGCGCTGCCTGGTCTGCCAGAACCAGACGCTGGCCGACTCCGACGCCTCGCTCGCCGTCGACCTGCGCCGCCAGCTCGAATCGATGGTGGTCGAAGGCCGCAGCGACGACGAGATCAAGTCCTACCTGGTCGATCGCTATGGGGAGTTCGTGCTGTACCGGCCGCCGGTGCAGTCGAACACCTGGCTGCTCTGGTTCGGTCCGTTCGTGCTGCTGGCCGCCGGTATCGGGGTGTGGCTGACGATGCAGCGGCGGCGCGAGACCGCGGGCGCAAGTTCGTCGGCCACAGCCACGGGCGCGCAGGGCCGCAGCGTCGACCGGCCTGACGTCGCCCCCTCCGGACCCGGGTCCGAAGACATCGAACGCGCACGCCGGTTGCTCGACGGCGGTTGAGAGTCCGATCGGCCTCAGTCGGCCAACACGCCGGCTCCCCGGAGCACATCCTTGTAAGCCACCAACTGCTCTTCCGTAAAACGTCTCAACTCATCCGAGCCCGACGCCTGCGGGAAGAATTGCAGTTGCTGGAGCTGCTTCCTCAGGTCCGGCTGCGCGAGCGCCGATCTGACCTCACGGACCAATCGCTCGACGATGGCAGGGTCGAGTCCTGCAGGACCGAAAAGTCCTCCCCAGAGAGTGATCGAGAACTCCGGCACGCCGGCTTCCGCCATCGTGGGTACCTCGGGATACGCTGCGCTTCTCTCCGCCAGGGTCGTCACCAAAGGTCGCAGCTTGCCATCCGCAGCGTATCCTCCGGCGGCGCTTGGCGTCGCGATGATCACGTCGACCCGATCGGCCACCACGTCGATCAGTGCGGCCGGTTCGCCCTTATAGGGCACATGAACCATTTTCGGGTGTCCGACCAGACCCATCAGTTGCGACATCCCGACCATTCCGCCCGTATTGCCGGTCGCGTAGCTCAGCTTGTCCGGGTGCTCCTTGCTGTACCGGATCAGGTCTTGCAGAGAATGGAAGGGACTCGACGCACTCACCCAGAGAAACTGCGAATACCGGCCCACCAGGGAAATCGGCGTGAAATCCTCCAGTGGGGCGTATCCGGGCGTTTTTCTGAGCGCCGGCACGGCCGACATCGGACTGTTTGTCGCAAAGAACAACGTATACCCGTCGGCCGGTGCCTTGGCAGCCGCCTGAGCTGCGATGGCTCCGTCGCCTCCGGCCTTGTTGTCGACGATGATCGCCTGTCCCAGCGATCGCTCCAACGACTTCGCAAGCAAGCGGGCAACGGTGTCGGTCGCGGAGCCGGTGGGCAGGGGCAAGATCAGCTTGATCGGCCGATCCGGATACTTATCCTGGGCTGCGAGCGGCCCCGCCGTCGCGAGCAGGGCGGTCACAGCGAGCATCAATCTTCGAATCATCGGCGTCTCCTTTGTTGAGTTGATCGTCGCTCTCGGCATGCCCGGCGATCGTGCCTGCCGTCTGTAATTCGCGAATCCGTTCGACCGCCAGCCACCCACGCAAGGCAAACTCGCTCCCTGGTGCGCCGGGCTCGCGTGGCGGCCTGGGATGGCGCGGGACCGTGCGACTGAAGCGCGGCGCCACCGCAGCCTGGTCCACGCCATCGACCGCGATGAACGCGTTGCGATGCCTGATATGCGGATGTTCGGATGCCTCTTCCCAGGTCAGAACTGGTGCAAAACAGGCGTCGCTACCCTCGATCAGGGCACACCACTCGGCGCGAGTACGCCGACGGAAGCGATCGGCGAACAGAGCCTTTCCCTTTTCCCAGTTCGCGGGATCGGTATGCGCTCCGATCTCGGCAAGATCGATTTCCAACAGTCGAAGAAGTTCTTCATAGAACCGCGGCTCGACCGCAGCAACGGACACCCATCGTCCGTCGGCACACTCGTAGACCTGGTAGAAATGCGATCCTCCATCGATCGCATTGGTCCCCCGCTCCGTCTGCCACGATCCCGCTGCCCGCAAACCGAGAAACAGCGTGTGCATCGAGATGATGCCGTCGATCATCGCGGCATCCACGACTTGACCCTCACCTGTGGTTCGCGCATGGGCCAACGCCGCAAGCAGCCCGATCGTCAGATAAAGCGCACCGCCTCCGATGTCCCCGATGACACTGGGCGGTACGGTCGGCCCCTGACCTTTGCGGCCCAGGCCGTGCAGCGCGCCCGACAATGCAAGGTAGTTGAGATCGTGCCCGGCCGCGCGAGCAAGCGGACCTTCCTGACCCCAGCCGGTCACACGGCCGTACACCAGGCTGGGATTCCGCGCCATCGTCACTTGAGGCCCGAGGCCCAAACGCTCCATCACCCCGGGGCGGTACCCTTCGATCAGGATCTGGGCCTGATCGATCAGCTCCAGCGCCAGCTCGATCGCCGCAGGATCCTTGAGGTCGACGCCGATCGCTTCCCGATTGCGCAGCATCAGATCGTACTTGCGCGGGCGGCTGAGCCCGAGGTCGGCCGGTACGCGCCGATCGATTCGAATCACGGTCGCGCCCAGGTCGGCAAGCAGCATTGCGCACATCGGGGCTGGCCCCAGACCGGCCATCTCGACAACCTTGAGACCTTTCAGTGGTCCACTCGATGGAATCGGCATGGGACCTGACCGCTCGAAGTCAGGAGAGCCCGCTGCGACACTTGATCATGCGGGTCGGCGTGTAGCTCAACACGAGCTCCCCTCGCTGGTTGATGACCCGGTTGCTCGTGCGCACGATGCCTCTATGCGGCCGGCTCCGCGAGAGCCGGGCTTCGAGAACCTCAACCGCCACGTGAATCGTGTCGCCAACGAACGTAGGCGCCACCACCTCGAGATCCATGCCAAGGAATGCGAAGCCGGTATGCTGCATCGTGGATTGCACGAGCAATCCCTCGGCAAAGGCATGGGACAGCATGCCGGGAACGAGCCGCCCCTTGATGTCGGATTCGTTCGCGCGAAACTCCGCGTTCGTGAACAGGACTTCGACCATTCCCGTGCAATTTATGTAACTGATCAGATCAGCTTCTGTAATGGTTCGGCCGATGGTTCGGAACGAACGTCCGACCGGCATGTCCTCGAAGAAGAAACCCACCCCGACTGTTTCCATGCTTGATCCTCCGATGTCATTGCGTCTTTGCGATTGGGCCGAGCAATGCGTTCGCCACAATGTTCCGCTGTATCTGATTGGTGCCTTCGATGATCTGGAGCACCTTGGCGTCGCGCATGTACCGGTTGATCGGATAATCGGTCGTGATGCCGGAGGCGCCGAACAGCTGAACCGCGTCGGTGCTGACCTTCATCGCGACGTCGGTCGCGAAAGTTTTGGCGGTGGCGGCGAAAGGGGCCAGCATCTTTCCGGAGAGACCGTTGTCTATCATCGCTGCCACGCGGTACACGAGGCTGCGAGCGGCTTCGGTCTGTATCGCCATATCGGCCAGCATCCAGCGCACGCCCTGGAACTGATCGACTTGCTGCCCGAACGCAACGCGATTCTTCGTGAACTCGATCGCGTGATCCATCGCGCCTTGCGCCAGACCGACGCCGCGCGCGGCGTGAATCGGACGTGCAGTGTTGAACGCCTCCATCACACGTTTGAAGCCGCTTTTCTCGTGCCCAAGGCAGTTGTCGGCCGGCACGAAGACTTCATCAAGAAACAAGGGGCAGGAGGGAATTCCTCTGGCCCCGGCCTTCTCCTCCTTGCGGCCGACCTGGAAGCCTTCGGTTCCGCGCGGAACCAGGAAGAAGTTGATCGCGGCGGGCGAATCGTCGTCCCCGGTCCGTGCCGCTACGAGAATGTAGTCGGATACCGAAGCGCCAGTACACCAGACCTTCGCCCCGGACAACCTGTAGCCGCCCGGCACACGCCGGGCCCGAGTTTTTATACCGCTGACATCAGAGCCACTCTGCGGTTCCGTCACGGAGATCGACGCACGCTTGCTCCCGGCTGCCAGATCCGGAAGCAGACTGCGCCGTTGTTCGTCGGAGCCGCCAGCCAGGATCGCACCGAAGGCCGTCCACTGGACCACCAGCAGATAGGCCGTGTTGTAGCAGACCCGACCAAGTTCCTCGACCGCAACGCATGCACTCAATGTGCTCCCCGCACCGCCATACTCGGTGGGAAACGGGAGCGCGAAGATTCCAAGACCGCGGAGCAGGTCGAACATGTCTTGCGGGTACTCCGCAGTGCGATCGATTTCAGCTGCGCGTGGCGCTACCCTCTCGCGCGCTACACGCCGCAGCAACTCCTGGATCTGACGTTGTTCGTCATTCAGCATCGTTACGACCTTGTACGGATCATTGAATCGTTTGCGGTCGCGTCAAATGATCGAACGCGCGCGCAAGGTTGAAATTTCATCAGCGCTCAGGCCAAGTTCTTCGCCGAGAACCGCGGCAGTATGCTGACCGAGCTTCGGAGGTGGTAGGCGGTAGTCAACCGGACTTTCGGAGAGCTTGAGCGGATTCCCGGCGGCCTTGATATCGCCCGTGCGCGGATCGGGAAAACTCACTACCATCTCGCGCGCATGCAACTGCGGGTGGTCGGACAACTCCGAGATCTGGTTGATCGGACCCGCAGGTATGTTCGCCGCCTCGAACTCGCGTAGCCAGTACTCGCTGCCACGGCTTTCAAGTTCACGCGACATCGACTCGACCAGTTCGGCACCATGGGCCACCCTGTTGCCATTGGTCGCGAAGCGCGGATCCGCGTGCCACTCGGGGCGTCCGAGAATGTCGGCAACGCGGACGAACTGCGCATCGCTCATCGTCGCGATGATGATGTGACCGTCGGCTGTCGGGAATACGCCATGCGGACAAGCGCTCGGATGATCATTCGCCTGTTGGATCTGCACGCCGCTGTTGAACCACGCCGAAAACACATTCAGCAACATCGAAACCTGGCAATCGAACAGCGCGACGTCGACGGCCTGACCGCGTCCGGTGACATGGCGAAAGTTCAATGCCGCGAGCACTCCAAGCGCGGCGGTCAGTCCGGCGGCATAATCCGCGATCGGCAGGCCGGCGCGTGTCGGCCCGCTGCCGGGTTTCCCCGTCACCGACATCACGCCCGCCATGCCCTGCATCAGAAAGTCGTAGCCAGCGCGCTCGCGAAGTGGCCCCGTCTGGCCGAACCCTGTAACTGAACAGTAGATGAGGCGGGGATTCGAAGCCGCAAGTGAAGCGTAGTCCAGCCCATACCTGGACAGCGTTCCCGGCCTGAAGTTCTCGAGAACGACGTCCGCCCTCGAAATCAGCTTCCGAACGAGCGCCGCACCTGCCGACTGAGAGAAGTCGATCGTTGCCGAACGCTTTCCCCGATTGACTGCCGAGAAGTAGGTCGCTTCGTCGATGAATCGCCCGGCACTGTCCTTCAGCCAGGGTGGTCCGAGATGACGCACGTCGTCTCCGGTACCGGGTCGCTCGATCTTGATCACATCTGCACCGAGGTCCGCGAGGATCTGCCCCGCCAGCGGACCCGCAATGACCCGGGTCAGATCGACCACCTTGATGCCTTCGATTGCGCTGCCTTTTTTTTCCGCCTGCATCGTTCGACGACTCCGCCTACCATCCACCGAAGGACAGCCCACCGTTCACGCTGATCGTCTGTCCTGTTACCTGGGCCGAGTCGTCGGTGGCAAGAAAGGTGGCGACACGGGCAACCTCCTGTGCCGATGGCGCCCGACCGGACGGAAAGCGCCGAAGAGCCTTGTCGAAAAGCTTCGTCTGGAACGTCTGCTCGGAAAAGACGCGATCCCAGCTCGCCGTCCCCGACGTGATTGTCATCGCCACGCAGTTCACTCGTATGCTCCAGCGCGCAAACTCCTTCGCCAGGGCCTTCGTGAGCAGAATGACCCCCGCGCCAAATGCGCCAACGATCGATTCGCCGGGGGTCGGATGACGCGCCGCGTCGGTTCCGATCATCACGACCGCTCCCCCACGCTCCCGCATGTGCGGCACCGCTGCGTGCACCGGGTTGATACGGGCGAAGAATCGGGATTCAAAACCTTCGCGAAGCTGTGCCCCGGTCATCTCCGCAAACGGCATCGGTCGCACGGCACCGGTGGCTCCGGCGCTGACCAGAATATCGATCGCCCCGGTCAGGCTCGCCGCGTCGTCGACCGTGCGCCTCGCAGCGTCGTAGTCGGCGCAATCGCCACGGACGAACCGCGGCTGCATGCCGTTTACCTCGATCCTTCGCAGCTCTGCAAGCGCCTTCTCGCCCTTGTCGGCGGAACGTCCGCTCAGAACCACTGTCGCACCGCGCTTCGCAAGGTTTTCGGCGATCCGCAGACCCAAGCCCTCGGTTCCTCCGGTAATCAGCGCGACCTTGCGATCCAGGTCCTTGTCGGTCATCGCGAATCTCCGGCGCGCTATTGTGGTGTGATGTTCGCTTGGCGAACGACCTGCTTCCAATTCGCGTACTCCTCCTCGACGAGTCGAAGCAAGCGCTCAGGCGTGCCGCCGATCGCTTCGGAGCCTGCGGCCAGAACTCGTTCCCGGACTTCCGGCATGTCCAAGGCCTCGTTCACCGCCGCGTTGAGTCGGTCGACGGCGGCAGCAGGCGTGCCCGCTGGCGCAAACAATCCGAACCACACCTCGCCGGCGAATCCAGGAAGCGTCGAAGCGATCGTCGGCGCGCCGGGTGCAAGTGAAGACGGCTCGGACGACGAAACGCCCAGCAAACGCAATTGGCCCGATTGAACGAAACCGCTCATCTGCGAACTGCTCACGTTGAGCAAGGCCTTGGCCTCGCCCGACAGCACTGCCTGCAGCGACGGAGCCTGCCCGCGGTAAGGTACGTGCAGCACCTCGATTCCCGCACGCTGCGCAAACAGCTCCGTGAACATCTGCGTGATGCTGAGCGGCCCGGAACTCGCGAACTCGATTTCCATCGGCCGTGCCTTCGCATAGTCGACCAGTTCGGCGACGCTCTGCGCAGGCACGCTCGGGTGGACCACGAGCATCAAGGGCTGCTTCGACACCAGCGCGATCGGCGCGAAAGAGCTGACAGGGTCATAGCCGCTGCCCTTCGAGACCAGCGGCGAAAGCAGGAAGCCATTGTTGGGCATCATGATCGTATGGCCATCAGGCTCGGCGGCGAGAACGTGTTTGGTCGCGATCAGGCCCGATGCGCCCGCCTTGTTCTCGACGATCACCGGCTGACCGAGAAGTTTCTGCAGAGGCCCCTGCAACGCTCTGGCGATGAAATCGGTGGTGCCACCGGCGGCGAACGGAACGACGAGGGTGACCGGCTTGGTCGGGAAGCCTCCTTGGGCGTGTCCTGCGATCGCGGGCGCCAGCAACAGTACGGCGGCGAGGCGCTTGA
This sequence comes from uncultured Lautropia sp., assembly GCA_937858875.1. GTDB lineage: Bacteria > Pseudomonadota > Gammaproteobacteria > Burkholderiales > Burkholderiaceae_E > Zeimonas. The sequence continues at coordinate 7,567 of CALLYQ010000156.1, forward strand.
CGAACGCCAGCAGAAAAGCGCGATTCATCGGTGTGTCTCCCAATGTTTGTAGGGGTGCCCGACATGCTAGGCGTGACCTCCGCTGCCGTAAAATATAAGTTGCCCGAAAACCCATTAATCGGATCAATAGTGGAGCTTCGCCAGCTTCGACACTTCCTGGCCCTTGCCGAGGTTCGAAACTTCAGCCGGGCCGCCACTGAACTGCACATCGCCCAGCCGGCGCTCTCGATATCGATACGCAAGCTCGAAGAGGAGATCGGCACGGATCTCTTCGAGCGCGGACCACGAGGGGTAAAGCTGACCGAGGCCGGACGCGTCGCGCTGGTGTCCGCGAGGAATGCGCTTTCGCACGTCGAAGAGGTGGGCCGCCTCGCGAGCGCCGTGGCCGCCGGCGATGTCGGCCTGCTGCGGATCGCTTTCGTCGGAGGTGCGACCTTCAGGATCCTGCCTCGACAACTGCCTGAGTTCCGGCGCCGGTATCCACAGGTTCAGCTCGAGCTCACGGAAAGCACCACTCTGGAGATCATCGAACACGTACAAAGCGGCGTGATCGACGCAGGCATCATTCGCCACCCCTTGATCAGCGCAGCAGGGCTCGCCGTCGACGTCCTGGAGAAGGAGACGCTGGTCGCCGTGCTGCCCCGAGGCCACCGTTTGGCGAGCCAGACGCGGCTGTTTCTGCGCGATCTCGCCGAAGAACCCTTCATACAGTTCTCACGCCTGCGAGCCCCGTCGTTGAACGCGATCATCTCGCTCGCTTGCCAGGACGCAGGCTTCGAGCCGTTAGTCTCTCAGGAGGCCCTGCAGATCCAGACCATCGTGAGCCTGGTCGAAAGCGGGCTCGGCGTTGCGCTCGTGCCGGGCTCATGCCAGGCAGCATCTGGCCAGGCGGTGGAGTTCAGGCCGCTCACCGATCGCCGGAAGATGCTCACGGTTGGGTTGGCTCTGGTTTCCAAACGTTCGAACGGGCAACGTCTCGTCCAGAACTTCATCGACGTCATGAGAGAGGTCTGACCCCCGGATGCGAGGAGTCTGGACGGCAGGCCGTCGCGTCGCTATTATGACGTTATATAACGTCATAACTTCGGCCCGATGCCCCGAGCTCGCCGTCCGTCGCCACCCGTGGCTTCCGCCGCTACGTTGTCCCGCGCAAGCGGCGAGCCGCTCTATCTGCAGCTCGCTTCCCTGCTGGCGCAACGAATCTCCTCCGGAACCCTGCGCCCGGGCGATCGCTTGCCGACCGAACCGCAGCTCATCGCCGAGCATGGCGTGAGCCGCATCACGGTTCGACAGGCGATCGGCCTGCTCGCTCGCAACGGACAGGTCGTCACTCGTCGAGGCAAGGGAACGTTCGTTGCGATGCCCATGAGGCAGCATCGTCTCGACGAGCTTCGCGGCTTCTACGATGCGTTGAAGGCACAGGGGCTCGAGCCGGAAACCGCCTTGCTGGAGTTCGGCCCGGCCAGCCGTCGCACGAACAAGAGGCTGCCCGACGGGCTCGATTTCCCGGTCCACCTTCGCAGGCTCTATTCGCTGGACAAGCAGGCGTTCGCCCTCGTCGAAGCATGGCTGCCGCAAGGCGCCGCGATGCTCGACGAAGCACGGGTTGCCCGACTGACTGTCTACCAGATCGTCGAGCGCTTCCTCGGCGAACGTGTCGCAAGCGCCGACGTAGCGATCCGCTGCGAATCGGCAAGCCCTGAAGTCGCACGGCAGCTCGGCTTGCCACCGCGCAGCCCGGTACTGGTCATGGAGCGCAAGTCGATGACGCTCGCCGGTCGCGCGATCGAGTTCATGCGCATCCACATCGTTCCGGAGCGCTACGAGTTCAAGCTGAGGATGCCCGGGCCGCTCGAGATCACGGGTTCGCTCCAACAATCGAGAAGATTTCCCAGCCGGGTCGATTGACCACATCAAGCACAGGAGACATGCCGATGTCGATGAAACGAGCGACGGCCGCCGGGCTGCTCGCTGTCACAGCAAGCGGACTGGGTCTGGTGTGCGCCCCCGGTGGCGCAGTCGCCCAGACCTTTCCGGAACGCCCGATCCGCCTCGTCGTCCCCTTTCCACCGGGAGGCCCGACCGACATCGTCGCGCGCCCGCTGGCACATCTGCTCGGCGAAGCGTTCCAGCAGACGGTGATCGTGGACAACCGCGGTGGCGCCGGCGGTTCGATCGCCGCGGACATGGTCGCGAAGTCCGCGCCCGACGGCTACACGCTGCTGATGGGGACCGTCGGAACGAATGCGATCAACGGCGCGCTGTACAGCAAGCTGCCACACGATCCGGTCAAGGATTTCACGCCGATCGCATTGGTGGCCAGCGCGCCTGTCGCCGTCGTCGTCAACCCGGCAGTGGACACCGCATCGCTTCAGACGCTTATCGATCAGGCTCGAGCGAAACCGGGCATGATCGGCTTCGGGTCCGCGGGCAACGGCACGCCGGGCCATCTGACGGGCGTGATGTTCTCGTCAGCCGCCGGCATCAGCTTGCAGCATGTCCCGTACAAGGGCAGCGCGCCTGCGATCACCGACCTGCTCGGCAACCAGATCCCGACGATGTTCGATCCGCTGCAGTCGGTGATCCAGCACGTACGCTCCGGGAAGCTCCGGGCACTTGCGATCAGCAGCAAGACCCGCTCCCCGGCGCTGCCCGATGTCCCCACGATGGACGAGGCCGGCGTCAAGGGTTTCGAGTCCACGGCCTGGTGGGCCGTCTTCGGCCCGGCGAATCTGCCTGCCGAGGTGGCCGACTCTCTTCGCGACAACGTGGCGAGGATCGTCCGATCCGACGCCTTTCGGGAAAAGCTCGGCGACCTCGGCGTCGAACCCTCGAGCGCACCCACGTCGATCGAGGCTTTCCAGAAGGAAGAGGTCGAGAAGTGGGGCAAGGCCGTGCGCGACTCTGGTGCGATGGTGAACTGAATGCGGCTTACCGACGAAGAGCAGGCGATTCTTTCGGGCGAATTCGGCGAGGTGCCGAAGATCGCGCTCGCGCATCAGATCAAGGTAGGCGACTTCTTCGGCGCTCTGGATTTCGCGCCGGTCAGCCAAGCCCACGTCATGGCCGATACCGAAAGCCTCGGCGAAGCCGGCGTGCGCTGGCTGGAGAACCTGGCTGCGGCAAGCGACGGCAGCGGCCGCGTCCGCATCCCGACGATCACCGACCCGCGCGGCACCGACTTCACGAAGGCGAAGCAACTTCGACAGGCGGACTGGATGCTCGAACTCGAGCGCCGCGCGATCGACGCCTTCGTGAAGCTCGGCGTCTCGATGACCGACACCTGCATCAACTACCAGACCGTGCTGGCCGCCACGCGAGGCGAGCACGTGGCGTTCGGGGACACCGGCGTGGTCATCTACTCGAACTCGGTCGGCGGCGCGCGATCGAACTTCGAAGGCGGCCCGTCTGCCCTGTCTGCCGGCATCACCGGCCGCACGCCAAGGTACGGCTTTCATCTCGACGAGCATCGACAGGCGACGCTTCGCGTACGCGTCGACTGGACACCCGAGACACTGAACGACTGGGGCGCGCTTGGCGGCGTGATCGGACGCCTCGCCGGCAACTACTGGTCGGTTCCGGTCGTGGAAGGCCTCGAACGCGCGCCCACGTCCGACGAGTTGAAGCACTTCGGCGCAGCCATGGCCAGCTTCGGGTCGATCGCACTCTTTCACGTCGTCGGCATCACCCCCGAAGCCTCGAGGCTCTCCGACGTCGGCGGGGAAAAGCTCCAGCCGCAGCGAGTGGGACGCAGCGACATCGAGGCACTCCGACAGTCCTATGCGGTCGACACCAAGGTCGACGTGGTCGTCTTCTCGGCACCGCAGCTCAGTCTCTACGAACTGCGCTCGCTGGCGCAGCTGTGCGAGGGGAGACGCTTTCGCATTCCCCTGCTTGCGGTGACCAGCCCGCAGGTCAAACCTGATTCGGATCGGTTCGGCTACACCGATCGAATCGAGGCGGCCGGCGGCACCGTGTTCTCCGGCATGTGCTTCTACCAGTCGTACGCGCGCGAAATCGCCGAGGCCAACGGCTGGAAGCGACTGGCAACCAACAGCGCAAAGATGGTGAACATCCTCGGTGGCTACGGCTACGTGCCGATGCTCGCATCGATGGAGCAGTGTGTAAGCGCAGCGGAAACCGGAGAACTCGAATGAGCGGCAGCGACCCCGTGAAGAAAAACGAAGCACCGGTCCGCTTTCAGCCCAAGCCTCCCAAGCAGCCCGATGGGCAAGGCAGGATCTTCGTTGCTCGCCATGCGATGGGCCGCAAGGTCAGGGGCGAGGCGCTGGTCGCGAACGACGGCTTCTCGGCCCGCTACGACCTCGACCGGATCGCGGGCATCTTCTCCCGCCCGGCGCACCTGCTTGCAGGACAGTCGTATGTCGGCAAGATCCTCGTGCTGAACACGGCCAAGGGAGGCGTGGCGAGCGCGTGGATGCTGCACGAGATGCACTCGCGCGGCAAGGTGCCACTGGCGATCGTCTTCAACAGCGTCAACCCGATTCTTGCCCAAGGCGCCGCCCTCGGCGAGATCACGATGCTGGCCGGTTTCGATGAAGACCTGACCCGGGAAATTCCGCACCTGGCGGAGGTGGAGATCGATCCGCAAGGAAAGACGTTGCGGGTGCTTTGACATCGGGCATGGGCGCGATACGCAGGCGTCATCCTCCGCCGCCCCGCATCAACAGCACGCTGCCGAGCACGACCGCGGCGATCCACAAGCTCTCCAGGACGATCATCAGCACCGGCTGCCAGCCCACGTCGGCGAGCTGATCGAACGAGGTCTTCACACCTATCGCGGCAATCGCGATGATCAGGCACCAGCGGGACACTTCGCCGAGCCCCGTGGCGACCGACCCCGGCACGATGCCGACGCTGTTCAGCGCAACGAGCGCCACGAATGCCAACAGGAAGCCAGGCAAGGCCGGAGGAAGCGGCGAGCGCTTGCCTTGCGCGGACCGAGGGTCGTCGACGGCCGAAGAACTCGTCGCGCGAAACAAGTGCGCGAACAGCACGACCACCGGCAGCAGCATGGCCACCCGCAGCAGCTTGACCAGCGTGGCGCCATCGCCGACCGCGGGCGAAATCATGAAACCGGCGCCGACGACCTGGGCCACGTCATGAATCGCGCCGCCCAGAAAGATGGCCGCCTCGTGCGCATCGAGTGCCAGCCATGTCGCAATCAACGGATAGACCACCATCGCGAGCGTCGACAGCGTCGTCACACCGACCACGGTGATCAGCGTGAAGCGCTGGTTGCTCGCGCTGCGCGGCAGCACCGCTGAGATCGCCAACGCGGCCGACGCCCCGCAGATGGCGACGGCGCCACCGGACAACAGGCCTTCGGCTACCGGCCGCCGCAGCAACCGCGACAGCAGGTAGCCGCAGGCGATCGTGCTGCCGACCGCGAGCAGGACAACGAGGACAGGTGCAGCGCCGAGCGCCGCGACTTCCGCCAGGCCGATCCGGGCGCCGAGCAGGGCAACTCCCAGGCGCAACAGGCGCTTGGACGCCATCTCGAGCCCCGGCGCCAGTCGCGGATCGGACGCAGTGAAGTTGAATGCCATCCCGATCGCGAGTGCGAACAACAGCTGCGGGCCGCCGAAGGCCTGTGCGACCTGGCCTGCCGCCAGGGCGATGGTCGAGGCGAGCAGAAGCCCGGACCACCCGCTTGCCCGCCTTGCAGCAGACGGTGACGAGCTCATGGAATCAGCAGCTTTCCGCTCCGACCCTGACGAGCTGCTTGCCGAAATTCCGGCCAGTCAACATGCCCATGAATGCAGCCGGCGCCGCATGCAGGCCGTCGGCAATCGACTCGCGATACTTGACCTTGCCCTCCGCGATCCAGCGAGAGATGTCGGCGAACGCCGACGGCCAGTGCTCCATGTGCTCGCTGATGATGAAGCCGGTCAGCGTCGCGCGCTGCCTGACCAGCTCGAACACCGGGAAGCCGCTTGCGGCAGACGATTTGCCGTACTGGCTGATTGCGCCGCAGAGCACGACGCGCGCGTGAGCGTTCAGACGCGCCATCACCATGTCCATGATCGGCCCGCCGACGTTCTCGAAGGAGACGTCCACGAAATCGGGGGTCGCCTCCGCGAAGCGACGCTCGAGTCCGGGCGCCCGGTAGTCCAGGCAGGCGTCGAACCCCAGTTCGTCGACAACGTAGCGGCATTTGTCGGGGCCGCCCGCGATGCCGACGACGCGACATCCGTTCAGCTTCGCGATCTGGCCGACGAGGCTGCCGACGGCGCCCGACGCGGCACTGACCACGACGGTATCGCCGGACTTCGGCCTCCCGATCTGCATGAGTCCGTAATGCGCCGTTGCACCGGGCATGCCGAGCACCCCGACAGCGGTGGAGATCGGGCCCAATGCCGGATCGACCCGGCGCAGCGCCTGCACGGCCGCTGCCGCATACTGCTGCCAGCCGAAGCGCCCCGTGACGTAGGCACCGATCGGAAACTCGTCGGAGTCGCTGTCGACGACTTGTCCGACACCGAAGCCGGGCATCAGATCCCCGGGGTTCAGATGCGGAACATAGGAGCGCACCGGGTCCATCATCGGACGCATGTACGGATCCAGCGACAGGTAGACGTTGCGCACGAGCACCTGCCCCGCTGCACGGGACGGCTTCTCGGACTCGGTGAACTCGAAGTCGCCCTCGACCAGCTCGCCTTGCGGGTGGCGCGCCATGCGCACCTGGAGATTTCGGGTCGTCATGATCGTGCGTGCCTCACAGACCGAGCAAGCGCTGGGCGTTGCCGTACATGTACTTCGCCATCACCTCGTCGGAGATCGCCAGGTCCATCGTCCGTGATACCGCCGTACCGACGCTGCAGAACGCATAGGCGGAACCGAAGAGCATCCGGTCGGGCATCATGTTCACCGCCTCGATGAACGCCGTGGCACCGGGCGTGAACATGTAGACGTCCGGCGACAGATAGACGTTCATGACGCCCGTGGCTTCGCTCTTGTAGGCCAGCGCGATCGCTTCGTTGACATAGGGGTAGGCGCCGTGTCCGAGCACGACCGGCATCTTTGGAAACAGCCTGGCGACCCGCTCGAAGTGAACCGGATCGGTGAAGCTGTTGTCCGGCCCCGACAGCGGCCCGGACATGAACAGCAGCGGGACCCCGAGATCGGACACCTTCTGATAGATCGGCATCAGACGCTCGTCCTCGGCGTACATCGGCTGGCGGGCGAAACCCGGCTCGACGCATACGCCGCGCATTCCCAGCCTGGTGATCGCCCTCTCGATGCCACCAAGGATTTCGTCCATCGGCAGATCGAGGTCGACGCCGGCGATCGACGCCATCCGGCCATCGAGCCGGCCTTCGAGTTCGTGCAGATAGTCATCACTGATGTGCACCGGCACCGCCCTGTTCGGCGAGTGGCGTCCGTTCATCACGCCGAGGCGGATGCCCGCCGCATCCATTTCGGCAATCAGCGCTGCGAGCGCTCGCTCGTCGGCATCGGGCCTGTCCTCGAGGCTCAGCGCGTAGGAGCCGGGCATTTCCTTGTCGCCCCACAGCCTGGCCAGGCGCTCGACCAGGGCTGGCGTGAAGAAAACCCGATAGGGGCCTGTGGGCGGCCGCAGCCGGAAGTCGATGATCTTTCCACGAACTGCTTCGAAACGGGGATTCACTGGCATTGCCTCCAGGGGTGGGCTATGGACTGGCGCCGCAACTCAATGCGGCTCGATTCCGGACTCCGCGACGATCTCTCGCCACTTCTCGGACTCGGTGCGAATGAAGCGGCCGAACTCCTCAGGGTTGGTGGCCGGCGCATCGTCGATGGAGAAGAACAGCGTGTCGGCCGATGCACGGTGCTCCGGCGTTCCGACCGCCCTGGCAGCCGCCTCGGCCAGCTTCCGCACGATGTCGGCCGGCGTGCCCGCCGGCGTGAACAGGCCGGTCCAGCTGTTGATCACGTACCTGTCGTCATCGAACGCCTCTGCCATCGTCGGTACGTCCGGCCACTGTGGCAGACGCTTCTCCGAGGTGACGGCAAGCGCCCGAACGATCCCGCGACTGAGTTGCGCTGCCGCCACCCCGGTGACGGGCACGGTGAAGTGAATGTCCCCGCGAGTCAGCATCGGCCCGAGTTCGGCGGTCAACGAGCGCAGCGGCACGTGAACCACCTCGAGTCCGTTGCGCGTGGCGATCGCCGAGGCAATCATGTGCGATCCGGTGCCCACGCCACCCGACCCATAGTTCAGGCGTCCCGGGTTCGCCTTCGCCCAGGCGACCAGGCTGGCCACGTCCTTTGCGGGGCCGTCGGCAGCGACCACGAGCACCTGCGGCATCCAGAACATGAACGACACCGCCGTCATGTCGCGCGCCAGGTCGATCTTCGACGAGGGCCTCATGTACTGATGGATGAAGTTCGCGTTGGTGCCTGCGAACAGCGTGTAGCCGTCCGGCTGCGCCTGCACGGCCACCTCGTAGCCGACCTGGCTGCCCGCTCCGGCCTTGTTCTCGACGACCACCGTGGCGCCCAGCGCCTCGCCGAACTGCCGGGCGAACTGGCGGACCTGCACGTCGATACCGCTGCCCGCGCTCCACGGAACGATGATCCTGACGGGCCGATTCGGATACGACTCCTGTGCGAATGCAGGGGCCAACACGCTCGCCGACACCGAAATCGCCGCGACCAGCATTGAAAGAACTCTCGAACGCACGACGGTCTCCCTCCAGGCTCCGATCGGAGCTGCTTGTTTCAAGGCCGGGCACATCATGAGGTTTGCGAAACATGTTCGTCCAATGATTAAATTCGCAGGTTTACATAGCCGAAGAGATATATTTCGACGTGCACTCGCCATCCCTGTCGAGCCTTCGAGCGTTCTGCGCGGTTGCCGAAGCCTCGAGCTTCACGCTGGCGGCAAGCCGCCTGTTCCGGACCCAGCCCGCGCTATCCCGGCAGGTGTCCCAGCTCGAACGTGAACTCGGCGTCGAGCTGTTCGCGCGGCATGGACGGCGTTCGGTTTCGCTGACCCCGGCAGGCCAGGAACTCTACGTGCGCGCGCAGCGGATACTTGTCGATGTCAACGAGTTCCACGCGCGCGCGAAGGCGCTCGCCAGCGGAGACCATGGCGCGCTTCGCGTCGGCGTTCATCCGCTGCTGTTCGACCGCACGGTGCCCGCGCTGCTGACCGCATACGCGAAGAAGTGGAAGCACATCTCGGTCAGCGTCTCGGAAGGCGGCGCATCCAGCATGATGGCCCGCGTCGAGTCCCGTGAACTGGACGTTGCCCTCGCACGCTACGCGACGAGCGATTCGATAACCGCCGAGCGGCTGTTTCCGATGTATCTCGTCGCGGTGGTCAGCACCAGGCACCGGTTCGCCCGTCGGCGCTCGATCGAGGCTGCAGCCCTCCAGGACGAACCGCTGCTCGTGATGCCTCCGGATTCCGGCAGCCGGATCCTGCTGGACCAGGCATTCCGGGAAGACGGGCTGCAGCTACGTCAGATCAAGCTCGAGAGCAGCGTCTACGGCGGCTTGGTGAACCTCGCGACCATCGGGCATGGTATTGCCATCGTCCTCTCGATGGTCTCGTTCGAACACCCCGATGCGCGCGTCATTCCCGTGCTTCAGAACGGCCGCCACCTCGGCACCTGGTCGGCAGTGATCTGGCACCGGCGCAGCGACCTGCCCCCCTATGCGCGCGCCTTCATCGAACTGGCAGTGAAGCAGACGCGTGCCGACTTCCCGGGGAAACAGTACGGATTTCCGCCGCTGGACGAGCCGGCGGGCCGCTGAGCGGCACGGCCGAAGCGCGGTTGCCGAGGCTCGGATGGATGAACGGCATTTGATAAAGTCGGCCCCTCTGCTGCCTGAGGGCGGCGTCCTCCCGCAGTCCATCGAACCGCCCTGAGGTGACCGTGTGAGCACTACGATTCTCGTCGACGACAGCGATGCCATCGGGCGCATCACGCTCAACCGCCCCGAGGTGCTCAACGCACTCGATGTCGAGATGGCCAACGCCTTCCTGGCCGCCTGCCGCCGCCTGGTGCAGGCCCCGCAGGTGCGTGTCATCGTCGTCCAGGGATCGGGCAGGGCCTTCATGGCCGGCGGCGACATCGCCGCCATGCGTGCCGATCCGGAGAACGTCGCCGATCAGCTCATCTCCGCGATGCATGCCGGCCTGCAGTTGCTGGCCAATGGCCCGGCCCCCGTGATCGCGTCCTTGCAGGGCGCAGTGGCCGGCGCGGGCGTGAGCCTGGCGCTGGCTGCGGATTTTGCCGTTGCCGCCGAAGACGTCAGATTCAACCTGGCTTACGCCAACATCGGAGCGAGCTGCGATCTCGGCGCCTCGTGGTCGCTGCCCCGCGTGGTCGGCCTGCGCCGCGCACTCGAAATCGCAATGCTGTGTCCCACGATCGATGCGCGACAGGCGGCCGATTGGGGGATGGTGAACGAGGTGGTCCCTGCAGGCGCGCTGGCAACGACGGTCGACTCGCTGGCGCAGCGACTCGCCAGCGGCCCCACGATCGCGCTGGGCGAGATCCGGAAGCTGCTCCGGAATTCGCAGCACACGCCGTTCGAACAGCAACTCGATGCGGAACGCGCTGCCTTCCTCCACTGCGCAGCGACGGCCGATTTCGCAGAGGGCACCCAGGCCTTCGTCGACAAGCGCAAGGCCCGGTTCGCCGGCCGCTGAGCACAGAAAAGGGAAAGCTCGAACCACTGGCACTGCAAGGCCGAAGGCCGACTCGGTTTCTCGTTCGAGGCAGTTCCCGCCCAGGTCCGTCTCATCGGTGACGCCGCTTGCGCTGCGATTTGCCTCCGGTGCCCAGCGCAGAACGCAGGGTGTCCTCGAGGTGCAAGTCCCTGAACGCGGTATGAATGCTCTCTACCAGCTTCGCACCCGCTGCGGTGACCTTGCGGTCGCTGGGCCATGCCACGACCCATCCGGTATCGAATCCGCTGATCGGCGCCAATGAAATGAAGCCCGCCTGGTACTCGCGCAGCGCGGCCGAAAAGGGAACCACCATGTACGCGACATCGCGGCATACCAGGTCGATGCTGAGGTGCAGCGGCTGCACATCCATCAGGACATTGAACGAAAGACCACGACGGTTCGCCTCTTTCTCGAGCGCACTCGTCCCTCTGTTGGTCCGCGAGATGATCAGCGGATGGCGAGCGACGAAATCCAGATCAACGGGCTGGTCCATGCGCAGCCCGGCCCGGGCGGGCGCGCCGATGACGAGCGGTTCGTCGATCAGATTGCGCGTGGCGAGCGCTCGGCCCGTTGCGTCGTCCCTCACGAAAACAGCGACATCACAGAGCCCGCGCGCAAGCGAGTCGGCCATGACGTGCGAGAGGCCTTCGATGACCGCGAGACGCACTCTCGGGTAGCGGCGCAGGAATCCCTCGATCACCGTCCCGCCGATCAGGACCCGCACCGACGGCGTCATGCCCAGGACGAGATGGCCGGAAGGAATCTCCGACTCCGCGAGGACGTCTTCCTTGAGCTGGTTTACTTCGCCGAACAGCTTACTCGCCCTATCGCGCAAGATTTCACCGGCATGCGTCAGGACGACTCCGCGCGACGTCCGCTCCAGCAGCCTGACCCCGATCTCCTCCTCGAGCAGCTGGATCTGGCGTGTCAGTGCCGACTGTGAAACGTAACGTGCGCGCGCCGCGGCCGCGAAGCCTCCGTGCTCGGCGATCGTAAGGAAGTATCCAAGCTGTCGCAGATCCATGCGCATCAGTATAGGACGTAGACGGAACGCTATCGATTAATTAGATAGCCCCCAGCCGGAAATTGAATTTCCGCAGTAGACGGTTCTCGTCCAGCCTGCTGTCGCAGGCGGTGCGCGCAGTGAAGCCGCCGCGCCCGAAAAGGAGACAAGCCCATGAGCGTTCCAGTTCATTGCCGCAACCAGACGTTTGCGCGGGCGCGACTGCGCCATACGCAAAGCTCGAATACCTGGATAGCGCGCCGGCGGTTCGTCCGCCGGGTGTCGTCCGTTCCTTCTTCACTCCTCGAAAGAACGCCATGCTGACTGCTGCCCAGATCCAGAGCTACGACCGTGACGGCTATCTTTTCTTGCCTTCGCTGTTCACGCCCGAAGAGGTGGAGGTCGTACGCACTGCGGCCTCCGAAGTGTACGAGAAGCACCGGCCGGAAGTGTGGCGCGGCGCCGGCGGCGAATTCCGCCTTGCATTCGCACCGCATACCTATCACCCGGTGTTCGAACTTTTCCTGCGCCATCCTCGCCTGGTGGAACCCACTCGGGATCTGCTCGAAGGCGACATCTATTGCCACCAGTACAAGCTGATCAACAAGGAACCGTACGGCAAGCTCGACTTTCCATGGCACCAGGACTTCGCCAACTGGCACGAGTTCGACGGCATGCCGGAGCCCAGGGCGCTGAACATATCCGTGTTTCTCGACGAGGTGAACGAGTTCAACGGCCCGGTGATTTTCATCCCTGGGGCTCACAAGGAGGGGCTGATCCGTGCCGAGGTCATCAAGATGGATGGCGTCGACCAGAACGGAGCCCACACCCTGGACAAGTCCGAACTGCAGCGGCTTGCCCGCGCCAACGGTCTCGTGGCGCCCAAAGGTCCCGCCGGCAGCGCGGTCCTGTTCCATCCCTACATGCCGCACGCGTCTTCGCCGAACCAGTCCCCATGGGCCCGCAGCACGATCTACCTGACCAGCAACCGGGTGGACAACCGCATTCAGCGGCCCACCCGGCCGGAATACGTGGCGCATACAGACTTCACGCCTCTCGTTCCCACGCATGACGATGCGTTGCGCAACGTGTCGCAGCCGGCCTGAGGAAGCACCACCGGTGCGGTCTCACGAACTCCTGGCCCTGGACCAGAACCGCTACGACGCAATGACGAGCGGCAACCTCGAAGTGCTGGAGCGGCTACTGGCAGACGATCTCAGCTATACCCACTCGACCGGCATCGTGGAGTCCCGGTCGCAATACCTGGATGCGCTGCGCAGTGGCCGGGTGCGCTACCGGGCGGCGCGGCGCGAGGTCGACCGACTGTCGACATACGACGGTTGCGCCGTCATGCAGGGGCGACTCACCGTTCAGGCCGAACTCGACGGGCAATCCATTGTCGCGAAAACGTTGTTCACCGCCACCTGGGTCCGGCAGGCCGCCGGCTGGCAATTGGCCGCATGGGCGGCAACCCCCAACCGACCTGGACCCGAAAGCCCAGCGCGGTGATTCTTTTCTCTTTTTCTGCTCACGAAAGGACCGAATCCACATGGCCGCCACCCAGTTGTTCGCCCGGGGCGCATTGCTGTATCCCGACCGCCCCTGCCTTCAGGATGGCACCGGCACACGCAGCTACCGCGAGGTGCGAGATCGCGTTGCGCGCATCGCCGGCCAGTTGAATGCAGGCGACCTGCCGACGTCGGAGAAGTGCGCGGTCTACGCCCCCAACGACAACCTCGCACTGGAATGCCTGCTCGCCATCCAGTGGGCCGGTGCGGTCTACGTGCCGCTGAACCCCAGGAACTTGATCGACGACAACGTCGCCGTGACAGGAAACTGCGAAGTCACGACGCTGTTCTTCCATTCGAGCCTGGCCGCCGAAGCCGCCCACCTACGGGAGCAGTGTCCGCTCATCACGCGCATGGTCTGCATGGACGGCCCGCATCCGGGTGCGATCGACATGCAGGCATGGCTGGCCGACGGCACGCGCGAAAGGCCGTTGCCGATCGCCGTGCAGCCGGACGAAGTCGTGGCCATCTATTCCACCGGCGGAACGACCGGCAAGCCGAAGGGCGTGATGCTGACCAGCCTGAACTGGGACATCGCCGCCGCGAACTTCCACGCCTCGACGAAATGCGATAAACCCCCGGTTTTCCTCGCCGTCTCGCCGATCACACATGCTGCGGGCACCTTCTCGCTGATGCTCATGAGCGAAGGCTCCAAAACGGTCGTCCTGCCCGGGTTCGACGCGACCGCCATCCTGGACGCCATCGAACGAGAACGTGTCACGCACCTGTATCTGCCGCCGACCGCGATCTACATGCTGCTGGACCACCCCGGCGTTCGCGAACGCGATTACAGCTCGCTCGAGTACTTCATGTACACGTCGGCGCCGATGTCGGTAGCCAAGCTGGAGGAATGCCTGCAGGTCTTCGGGCCGGTGATGATCCAGTTCTGGGGACAGACCGAGGCACCGAGCTTCTGCACGGTCCTGAGCCGGGAGGATCACCTCGACCTCGACGACGAGCGGCGGAAGCGGCTCGAAAGTTGCGGCCGCCCGACCTTGTTGACGCCGGTGGCTGCCATGGACGACCAGGGCCGCCTGCTGCCGCCCGGCACGAAGGGAGAGCTGGTGGTACGCGGCCCGCTCGTGATGGCCGGCTATTACCGCAACCCCGAAGCTACCGCCGAGGCGTCCAGCCACGGCTGGCATCACACGGGCGACATCGGTTACCTCGACCAGGAAGGCTACGTCTTCATCGTCGACCGCAAGAAGGACATGATCATCACCGGCGGCTACAACGTGTACCCCCGCGAGGTCGAGGCTGTCCTTCTGGCCCATCCCGCAGTCAAGGAGTGTGCCGTCGTCGGCGTGCCCGACCCGAAATGGGGCGAAGCCGTCAAGGGCGTGATCGAACTGCGCGAGGGCGCGTCAGCCACCGACACCGAACTCATCGACTACTGCAAGGCTTCCCTCGGCAGCATCAAGGCCCCGAAATCGATCGAGGCATGGCCGGAACTGCCGCGGACATCCGTGGGCAAGCTCGACAAGAAGCAAGTGCGCCAGCAGTTCTGGCAAGACCTGCCGCGCGTGATCTGAACACTCCCTCGAGGCCAAAGTGAAAGACGTCTACCTCATCGGCACTTCCTGCACCCGCTTCGCCAAGCACCCGGACAAGCGCTTCAAACAGCTCACGCGCGAGGCTTACGAGCCCGTGCTGGCCGATGCCGGCCTGGCCGACGGCGAGCGCATCGACACGGCCTGGTTCTCCAACGTGAAGATGGAGATGTACGGCCAGCCGAACATCCGGGGCCAGGTCTGCTTCTCCGAGCTGGTGGCGGAGGGTCGCTTCCCGGCGCATGCGCCGATGATCAACGTCGAGGGCGCCTGCGCGAGCGGATCGCTGGCCCTGCACGGTGCGTTCAAGGACATCGCATCGGGCTCCGCTCGATGCTCGCTCGCGATCGGCGTCGAAAAGACCTACATCCCCGACGATCCGGAGCGCCAGTACCAGCTCTTCACGGGTGGCCTGGACCAGCTCGAGCCGGAGGTCTGGCACGAATACTTCCGCAAGGCCGGCGAGAAGATGGGCCGGCCGTGGGCGCTGAACACCGGCGGCGGCACGCTCAACATGGACACCTACGCGATCCAGGCGGCCTATCACATGCAGAAATACGGCACGACGCAGAAGCAGTTCGCGATCGCCGCTGCGAAGACCCACCGCTTCGGCAGCCAGAATCCGCTTGCTCAGTATCAATTCGAAGTGAGCGTGGACCAGGTCATCGCGGATCGCGAGATCAGCTTTCCGCTGACCCGCTCGATGTGCGCCCCAATCGGCGACGGTGCCGCAGCCGCCATCCTCTGCAGCCAGGACTTCCTGCAATCACTGCCTGCGGTCGTGCGCGAGCGAGCCGTGCGCATCACCGGCGCCGCACTGGCGAACGGCAAGTATCGAAGCCTCGACGAACCGGCAGTGAGCCACGTCGCCGCGAAATGGGCCTACGCGCAGGCCGGTATCGGCCCGGGGCATGTCGACGTGGCCGAAGTGCACGACGCCACCACCTTCGGGGAAATCACGCAGCCGGAGAACCTGGGGTTCTGCGACCCCGGGCAGGGCGGACGCTTCCATGAGAGCGGTGCCTCGGACCTCGGCGGATCCACCCCGATCAACACCTCGGGCGGCCTGGTCTCCAAGGGTCACCCGGTCGGCGCCACCGGCCTGTCCATGGTCTACGAACTCACGCAGCAGCTACGCGGCGAAGCCGGTCCGCGCCAAGTGAAGGATGCCCACGTGGCACTGGCGGAGAACGGTGGCGGCACCATGGGCTTCGACGACGCCATCTGCGCAGTCACGATCCTGCAGCGCGCCTGAGCGCGGCTCATCACACCACGGTAGGAGACAAACCATGACCAGCTCGAACCGCCGCCTTCTGCTTGCCGCCGGCGTCACCGCCCCCCTCTTCTCCATCCCGGCTTTCGCGAAGAACGCGGAAATCAGGTTCAAGTTCGGTAGTTCGATGCCGGGCAACCACCCTTCGACGCTGCGGATCCAGGAGGCGCTGAGCAAGATCCGGGAAGCGACGCAGGGGCGCGTCGACATCCAGATGTTCCCCGCCGGTGCGCTGGGCAGCGACATCGACATGGTGTCGCAAGTACGGTCCGGAGCGCTGCAGATGATGTACCTGCCGCAGGCGCACCTGTCCAGCATGGCTCCGCGGGGCGCCCTGCACAGCGTGCCGTTCGCGTTCGAGGACTACGACGACGTGTGGGCCGCGATGGAC
Source organism: uncultured Lautropia sp. (assembly GCA_937858875.1). Classification (GTDB taxonomy): domain Bacteria; phylum Pseudomonadota; class Gammaproteobacteria; order Burkholderiales; family Burkholderiaceae_E; genus Zeimonas. The sequence continues at coordinate 24,039 of CALLYQ010000156.1, forward strand.
GGCCCCCTCGGTGCGTACATCCGCACGATCTACACGAAGGTCGGCCTGCATGCCTTCGAACGCCCGTGGGACCACGGCTTCATGCACATGACCACGCGCAGCAAGCCGATCGAAACGCCCAAGGACATGCAGGGGCTCAGGGTGCGAGCCTCGGTCGTTCCTCTGTACGTGTCGATGTTCCGGGCGCTCGGCGCCGCTCCCACTGCGATCCCGTTCCCCGAGCTGTACATGGCGCTACAGGCCAACGTGGTCGACGCGCAAAACAATCCGTTGCAGTTGCTCGACCTGGCCAAGCTGTACGAGGTGCAGTCCTTCTGCTCGCTGACCGCCCACACCTGGGAGGGCTACTTCGCATGCGCCAATGCGCGCGCCTGGGCCCGGGTGCCAGCCGAGCTGCAGACCGTCATTTCCGAACACCTCAACGCTGCCGCGCTGCTGGCACGCGATGATCTGCGGCAGTTGAACGAGACGGTCGAAGCCCGTCTCAGGACGCACGGCATGCAGTTCAATCGACCCGAGCGCGAGCCGTTCCGCCTGGCCCTGCAGAAGGCCGGTTTCTACCAGGAGTGGAAGGCGAAATTCGGTCCCGAAGCCTGGGAGATTCTCGAAAAACAGACCGGAAAACTCGCCTGATCGACGGGGGACACCATGCTGATCACCAACGAACAGTTGCGGCAGTTCGACGAGGAAGGCTATCTCTTCTTCCCCGAGGTCTTCTCCGCCGAGGAAATGGCCTTCCTTCGTGCGGAGGCCGCCCGGGTGCTCGCCGAGCCGCGGCCCGAGATCCGGATGGAGAAGTCCGGCGTGCCGCGCACGGCCTTCGCCGTGCACCGCTACAACGATGGCTTCGCCACCCTGGCGCGCGATCCGCGCCTGGTGCGGCCGCTGGAACAGATCTTCGGCGAGCCGGTCTACATGCACCAGTTCAAGATCAACGCCATGACCGCCTTCACGGGAGAAACCTGGATGTGGCACCAGGATTTCCCGTCGTGGCAGCGCTTCGACGGCATGCCCGAGCCTCGTGCGATGAACATCGCGCTGTTCCTGGACGAAGTCAGGCCGGTCAACGGCGCGCTGATGCTCATCCCGCGCAGTCACAAGCACGGTGCGCTGCCGGACGCCTACGACGACATGACGACCTCGCACCCCGGCTGGTATCTCACGCCCGAAACCGTGAGCGACATGGTGGACGAAGGCGGCATCGTCGCGCCCACCGGGAAGCCTGGCAGCCTGCTGATGTTCCATGCCAACCTGGCTCATGGCTCACCGCCGAACATGACACCGTATCCGCGGCGCATCGTGTACCTGACGCTGTCCGCCGTCTCCAACCACTTGCGTGGCACGCAGACGCGCCCGGAGTTCATCGCTCATACCGACTTCACTCCGGTAAGTGCGGGCGAACCCGGTGCCCTGAGCGACCAGGCGCGCCGCGCTGCCCGATCTTCTGCCCCGCTGGAGGAGCTGCGCGCCTGAGGCATCCCCATGAACACAGTCACCACGACGCGCACGCCGGCCCTGCCGGGTGCGAACCTTGCAGACGCCATCGTTCGGCGCTCGCTCGGCGGGCTCGAACACATTGCAGCCGCCTTGATGGCCGCCATCATCGCCCTGCTGCTGGCCGGCGTGCTGTCGCGCTACGTATTGTCCATGCCGCTCATCTGGGTCGACGACCTGGTGTCTCTCTGCTTCCTGTGGCTGGCGATGATCGGATCGACGCTGGCCATGCAGCGCAACGAGCACCTGCGCCTGACCGCCGTACTCGAACGGCTCCCGCAGGCAAGCCGCAGCTACGTGAACGCCTTCGCCATCATGGCCACCATCGCGTTCCTGGCAGCGCTGATCGAGCCGTCGATCACCTATACGCGCGACGAATGGATCGTCAGGACCACGGGGCTCGACATCTCCAAAGGCTGGCGAACCGCTGCCATTCCGTTCGGCATCGTCACGATGCTGCTGGTCGTGCTGGCCTACGCCTGGCGCTCCACCGGCGGGCGAGAACTGTTGAGCGCAGCGTTGGTGGTCGGTTCGCTTGCAGCCGCATGCTGGGGGTTCGCCGACGAACTCGCGAACCTGGGCAACTGGAACCTCGTGATCTTTCTGGTGATGTTCGTCGGCATCCTGCTCGCTGCCGGCGTACCGATCGCCTTCTGCTTCGGCCTCGGCGCATTGAGCTATCTGGCCTTCACCACCTCCGTGCCGATCGGCATCGTCCTGAATCGCATGGACGAGGGGATGTCCAGCTTCATCCTCGTCTCGGTCCCCGTCTTCGTGCTGTTGGGCTGCGTGCTGGATGCGACCGGCATGGGCAAGGCAATCGTGGACTTCCTCGCTTCGCTGCTGGGACACATCAAGGCCGGCATGTCGTACGTGCTGCTCGGATCGCTGTTCATCGTCTCCGGCATCTCGGGGTCGAAAGTGTCCGACATGGCCACCGTGGCACCCGCACTCTTCCCCGAGATGAAGCGGCGCGGCCACAAGCCGGCCGGCATGATCGCGCTGCTGGCGACGGGCGCCGCAATGGCGGACACCGTCCCGCCGAGCATCGTCCTCATCGTCGTCGGCTCGATCGCCGGCGTCTCGATCGCCGGCCTCTTCCAGAGCGGATTCATCGTGGCAATGGTGCTGTTGCTGGCACTGCTGTTGCTGGCGCGCTGGAAGGCGCGCAACGAGGACATGAGCGGGGTGAAGCGCGCCTCCCCGGCCGTGGTCTGGAAAGTCCTGCTGATCGCCGCACCGGCGCTCGTGCTGCCGTTCCTGATCCGCAGCGCCGTGGTCGGCGGCATCGCCACGGCCACCGAGGTGTCCACGATCGCCGTGCTTTACGCACTCGTCATCGGACAGGCGCTATACGGCGGCATCGGCGTGCGCAAGCTGTACGCGATGCTGGTGGATACCGCGGCGCTTTCCGGAGCGATCCTGCTGATCCTCGGTACCGCCGCCGCGATGGCATGGTCGATCGCGCAAAGCGGCATGGTGGTGCAGCTCACGAGCTTCCTGACATCCTTGCCCGGCGGCTGGATCAGCTTCATGGCCGTGACCGTCCTGGTGTTCCTGGTCCTCGGCTGCATCCTGGAGGGCCTGCCGGCCGTGCTGCTGCTTGCGCCCATCATGTTTCCGATTGCCGCGAAACTGGGAATCAACGACGTGCACTACGCAATGGTGGTCGTCGTGGCCATGAACATCGGGCTCATGATGCCGCCGATCGGCGTGGGCTTCTACGTTGCCTGCCGCATTGGCGATGCGAAGCCCGACGACGTAATGTTTGCGATCTGGCCGTACCTCGGGGCGCTGTTCGTCGGGCTGATCGCAATCGCACTCATTCCGTGGATTTCCACCGTGGCGCTGTAGCGTCGTGGCCGGGCGCATCGCAGAGATCGGGTAACAGGCGGTGGGCACCAGCGTCGTTGTGGCGGCGGAAGTGAGCTTCGGCTCGGCGAAAGCACTTGCACTCGGCTACAGCAGCAGGTCGATGCAGTGCAAATGAACGCCGTGACGCTGTGCATGTAGGAGTGATAACATTGTATCCACGCTGCACCGCTGCTCCAACGCGAGGATCCAATGAAGAAAGTCGCCGTCACCGTTCGCCCCATCGGCAACAGCCGGGGCATCGTGATTCCCAAAGCTTTGCTGGCACACCTCGGGCTCGACGAAGACTCGGCGGCCGAACTCAGCATCGAGGACGACGCGCTGGTGCTGCGCAAGGCGGGAGCCCCGGTTCGCGTCGGATGGGCAAAAGCGGCAGCGCAGATCGCCGCGGCCGGCGATGATGCCCTGGTCATGGGTGAATTCGCCAATGTCGATGATGGCGAACTCCAATGGTGAAACGCGGGGAAATCTGGCTGGTGAACCTCGATCCGACCGTTGGAAGCGAAATCCGGAAGTCACGTCCCTGCGTGGTGGTCTCACCCTCCGAGATGCATGACCATCTCCGCACGGTACTCGTCGCACCGATGACGACCAAAGGTCGATCCGCGCCGTTCCGGATCCCCGTTACGCACGCCGGTCAGCGCGGGTTGATCCTCCTCGATCAGATCCGGGCCGTAGACAAAATGCGGTTGACGAAGTCCACCGGCTCGGTGTCGTCGAAGACTTTGGCCATGACATTGCGCACGTTGCAGGAAGTCTTCGCGGTGTGACGGTCGCCGCACGCCGCCGGGCATTGGGACGCAACGGCTATCGGGGGCGGCACCTTGCTCGGCCCGCGCGACGGATCGACTTGCTGCACTCGATCCGAAGGCCTTCCCGATTGCCTTCGTCGATGACCTTCAAGGTCCTGAACGTTCGGCCGTCGTACATGAAAGCGCGCCTGGCCGCCCGCAGGCGATGGAACGGCTCGGGCTCGGCTATGAGGCACTGGCCGAAATCAACCCGCGCCTGATCTATACCGGCCTCGTCGGCTACGACCCGCGTGGCCCTTACGCCGCGCTGCCCGCTTACGACGATCTGATACAGGGCGCAATAGGGCTTCCTGCACTGGCCCGAATGGCGGGAAGCGACGAGCCGCGCTACGTGCCGCTGACCATTGCCGACTACTTCGTCGGCATTCCGGGAGTCACCGCCATGCTGGGCGCCGTGCACTACCGGGCGCGTACGGGCAAGGGGCAGCAGCTCACGGTGCCGATGTTCGAAACGATGGCTCAGCTCGTTCTCGCCGTGCATCTGTCCGGCCGAACCTACGAGCCTTCGATCGGTGACCCAGGTTACTTGCGACTCCTTACTCCGCAGCGCAAACCGATCGTGGACAAGTTCCATGCCGAAGCAGTGAAGGCACTCAGTTCACCCGAGGTCAAGAAACAACTCGAAGAGCAGCTTGGCATGAGGCTCGTGCTGAGCACTCCTGATGAAATGGCGAGCTTCGTCGATGGCGAAATGGCCAAATGGAGCCGGATCATCAGGGAGAACGATATCCGCCTGGATTGAATGCTTCGCGCGCCCCAGCAATCCGCTCGGCGGCCCCCCGCAGCCCCGAAAAAATCGGCTCCGCGACTCGGGCCGGAAACCCTTCGGGCAGCCTCCGCGCGACCGCATCGACGACTGCCGGCGTGCGCTCGGCGATATCGTCGATGATCGCCTCGACGCCCTCCCCGGCCGCCGTCACGACGCCGTTCCGGCGCCCGGCCGCTTCCCAGTGGCGTCGCAGGATCTCGCGCATCCGCCAGTGCGCATTGCGGCTGCGCACGGCCATCGCCATCCGGACCCGGTGCGGCGACAGGCGGCCCGACCCTTCGCCCAGGTACGGCCAGGCCGACATCGCGTCGTAGAGCGGGGTCGACGAGAACGCGCCGCCTGCATGCAGCGCGATGCTGAAGTTCTTCGCATGCCCGTCGGGCGCGCAGAGCATCCAGAACAGCAATTGCGCGCGAAAGAAGTCGGCTCGGTCGGCTTCCCGGCGCCGGGAGCCGGCCAGGATGGACAGGATGTCGTCGATGCCCGGCCCGCCGTCCGCCTCGTACTTCAGGTGCGTGGGCGTGCCTGTGGCTTGGCAGAAGTCTTCCTGAGGAAGCCGCAGCAGCCGGCTTCCGTCCGGCGTCCACGCGCGGTCGAAGCGCTCGACGCCGAGAACGCGCTGGTCCTCGAACACCAGCGGATGCGAGCGCGCGACCGCGATGCCGTAGGCGTCGAGCACCTGCGCGCACAGCCACTCGTTGTCGACCGAATCGCGCAGGTCCAGCTGCAGGTTTCCGACGCGTCCGAGCGGAAGCTTCAGGATGTGCGTCGTCGGAGTGGCACCGGACGGTCGCCACCAGCCCCCGTTGTACCAGAGCAGCGCCGTCTTCTCCTGGGCGCCGGCGATCGAGATCCGGAGGTCTTCGCCGTCATCGCCGGCTGCGCCTATCCGGGGCGAGACGGTCGCACGCAGCAGCCGTGCGACTTCGCCCTCGTCCAGCGGCTCGGCCTCGATCTCGTCGAAGCGTCCGGGCGCTTCGTCGAGCGGCAATAGCTGGAGCGCGCCGACGCAGTCGCGCCCGATCTCCGCGAGCAGCTCGAACGCGCCGATACCCTGCGTTCGGAAGCGGCGCGCAATGCGCTCGCGAATCGGCGGGCTGTCGGGCAGCAGGTTGTCGAACCAGTCGCGCACGGTCGCGCCGCGATGCGGCGCGTTGCCGGGCCGGAAAGGCAGCGACAGCGACAAGGGCCGCGCGTGCGGCGAGTCGAGCCAGGCTTCGTCGTAACGGAGCTCGTCGCCGGCCGAGCCGATGCGCCAGGTGCCGACGCGCTCGCCGTTCATCCACAGGGCGAGCTCGCGGGTGCGGGTGCGGCGGCCCATTCCTTACCAGTCGACCTGGCGCGGCTCGTCGGCATCGCGCGCAGGCTCGGTATCTGCGGGCCGCCTCAGGACGACCTCGACGCCCAGGACCGCGAGCAACTCGAGCAGCCGGCGCGCGCTGGCGCTGGCGGCATTGCGCTCGAGCGCAGACAGCGTCTGCTGCCGGACGCCGAGGCGCGCGGCGGTTTCGGCCTGGGTCAGCCCGGCCTGCTTGCGGAAGGCTTGCAGCAGCGTGCCGAGTTGCTCCGGGGTGCGGACCGGAAATTCGCGCATACAGCTTTCCAATTGTAATTCTCAAATACAGACTGTACGCTGTATCACGCTGAAACACAAAATGAGCTGTATTGACGCCGACTACCCCCGCCGCAACCGAACCCGATCGAAACGCGCAATCTCCACGGCGATCCCCACGGTGACCATCGCGGCGATGCCGGTCGCGATCCACGTCGACGACCAGTCGCCGGTGTACTGCGCAAGCGCTGCGACCACCGGCGGCAGCATGATCTGTCCGAGGCCCGAGCCCTGCTGCATCAGCCCGACCGTCGTCGACACGGCGGCCGTCGAAGGTGCGTAGAACGGCGCGGTGGCGAACATCGTTCCGGGAATCAGGCCGCCGACCGCAGAGAACAGCACGACGGCCGCATAGCGAACGCCGAAGCCGGCGCCGCTGCCGAAAGCCAGCCAGGCCATCGCCGCCATCGTCAGACCGGCGAACGCGATCAGCGTCTGGCGCTGGAAGCCGCGCTGGAGCAGCAGCCCCGAAAACATGTTGCCGCTCACGTTGGCCATCACCGCGAAGGCCGTCAGCAGCGCGCCGAGCTCCTTTGCGACGCCGGCTTCTTCGTAGATGCTGGGCAGGAAGCTGAAGACGCCGAGAAACTGGCCGGTGACGCTGGTCAACCTGGTCTCCGAAACCCGCACGGTGCCGGAATTCATCGCCTCGCGGCGCGGCGTCTCCGGCGCGGCGATCTCGCCACGCCCACGCGCCGCCGCAAGCGCGGTGCGCGCCAGCGAATCCTGTCCCGCATCCGTGGACCGGCCGGCGCCGGCCACCGGCCGACTCCAGCGGGCGCCACCGATGAGCCCCGCCCACAGCAGCGCCATCGCCGCGACGGCCCACCAGGCCGCCGGCCGACATCAGCCATGGCGTGGCAATCAGGGCCGCGCTCATGCCCGCCGGCATGTAGGCTCCCCAGAAACCGAGCCAGCCGCGCAGGGACTGCGCCGGCAGGCAGGCGCGCAGCAGCGCGGGCCCCGGCAGCACGGTCAACAGGAAACCCAGGCTCTCGAATGCCCGGCACGCGAACAGCACGGACGGTGTCGACGCCAGCGCACCGACCGTGCTCGCCGCGGCGATCAGCAGCAGTCCACCCGTCATGACCCTGCGCGGGTCGAAGCGATCGGCGATCGAGCCGCCGGCAATTCCGAACAGCGCCGAGCTGAACATGAACAGCGACACCATCCAGCTCACTTGCACCAGCGACAGGCCGAACTCGGCCTGCAAGGCCGGCAGCGCAGGCGGCAGCTTGCCGAAGTTCAGCGCCGCAACGACGCCGGCGCCGACGATGACCGACGGGCGCAAGCGGCGCTCAGTGCTTTCCGCCTGCACCCATCGAGCGCACGCTCATCTTCACCTCGACCTCGCCGGCCTTTTCGAAACGCAGCGTGACCGGGAACGTACCGCCCTCCTCGAGTGGCGCCTTCAGCTCCATGAACATCAGGTGGAGTCCACCCGGGCGCAGTTCGACGCGCTGGCCGGCCGGCAGCTCGACGTTTTCGACCTGGCGCATCCGCATCACGTTGTCCTGCATCGACATCGTGTGCAGTTCCACGCGCGCGGACACCGGCGATGAGGCTCCGACCAGGCGATCGTCGCCACCGGCGTTTTCGAGCACCAGGTAGCCGCCGCCCACCGATGCCCCCGGCGCGGTGGCGCGACTCCACGGCTCCTGGATCGTCAGCAACCCGAGCTTGACCGACGGCGCCGGCGAAGCCGATGCCGTCGCCGCGGCGTG
>CALLYQ010000157.1 GCA_937858875.1 uncultured Lautropia sp.
GCTGCGTGGATCGAGGTTGCCGGTCGGCTCGTCGGCGAGCACCAGTCCGGGGCCGTGCGCCAGCGCGCGCCGGAGCGCCACGCGCTGCTGTTCGCCGCCCGACAGCTCGCGCGGCATCGCGCCGGCGCGGTCGGCCAACCCGACGCGTTCGAGCAGTTCGCGCGCAGCGGCCAGCGCCTGCGCCGGTGACGCGCCGTCGATCAGCAGCGGCACCGCGACGTTACGCTCGGCGTTCAGGTACGGCAGAAGATGGAAGGCCTGGAACACGAAGCCGATGTGCCGGCGTCGGAAGGCCGCGGCGGCGCTCGCATCGAGCGCAGTGACCTCGATCGCGCCATGGCGGATCCGTCCCGAATCGACCGGTTCCAGTCCCGCGATCAGGTTCAGCAGCGTCGACTTGCCGACGCCCGATTCCCCGAGCAGCGCGACCCGCTCGCCGGGCTCGATGCGCATCGAGACGCGATCGAGCAGCAGCCGGTCGGCGTACGACTTCGAGATCTGCTCGACGACCAGCGCTGCCGGTTCGCGAGACGGCTCACGGTGCTCGATCAGGACTTCGACCTCACGAGCGTGGCGGACATCAGCGAGCCGGTTCGGCGCGCTCAGCGATCGACGACGACGAGCGGCTCGCCGACCTCGAGTTCGCCGATCTCGGCGGCCTGCTCGAAACCGTCCCGGCGGAACACGTCGAGCACCTGGTCGACCGCGTCGGCTGCGCAGGCCACGAGCAGGCCGCCCGAGGTCTGCGGATCGGTCAGCAATGCGCGCTCGGTCGTGCCGAGGCCGGCACGCATTTCGACCGCGTCGCCGTAACCGGACCAGTTGCGCCCGGAAGCACCGGTCACCACGCCGGCCTCGGCCAGCGCGCGCACGCCCGGCAGCAGCGGCACTGCACCCATCGACAGCCTGGCCGCCAGGCGTGCGCCGCGGCACAGTTCGAGCGTGTGGCCGAGCAGTCCGAAGCCGGTCACGTCGGTCAGCGCATGCACGCCGTCCAGCTCGGACAGGGCCTGGCCGGGCGTGTTCAGCCGCGTCGTGCTGGCGATCATCGCGTCGTAGCCGTCGGACTGCAGTTGCCCCTTCTTCAGCGCCGCCGACAGCACGCCGACGCCCAGCGGCTTGCCGAGCACGAGCCGGTCGCCGGGGCGAGCCCCGGCGTTACGCTTGATCCGGTCGGGATGCACGAGGCCGAGTGCAACGAGGCCGTAGATCGGTTCGACCGAATCGATCGTATGGCCGCCGGCGATCGGCACGCCGGCCGCCGCGCACACCGACTCGCCGCCTTCGAGGATGCGCCGGATCGATTCCTGCGGCAGCTTGTCGATCGGCATCGCGACGATCGCCAGCGCCATGATCGGCCGCCCGCCCATTGCGTAGACGTCGGACAGTGCGTTGGCTGCCGCGATCCTGCCGAACTCGAACGGATCGTCGACGATCGGCATGAAGAAGTCGGTCGTCGCGATCAACGCCTGCTCGTCGTTCAGTTTCCAGACGGCGGCGTCGTCGGCGGTCTCGATGCCGACGAGCAGTTGCGGCGGCACCGGCAGCTTGCCGGTGTTGCGCAGGATGTCGGCCAGCACGCCGGGCGCGATCTTGCAGCCGCAGCCGCCACCGTGCGAGAAGCTGGTCAGGCGGGCCAGTTCGGGGGTCGGTGCGTTCATCGGGTCAGAGGATCCCGCCCGTCACCTGGCTGAAGCCGCCGTCGACATAGGTGATCTCGGCCGTGACCCCGCTGGCCAGCGGCGACAGCAGGAAGGCCGCGACGTTGCCGACGTCTTCGGTGGTGACGTTGCGGCGCAGCGGCGCATTCGTTGCGACGTAATCGAGGATCTTCGAGAAGTCCTTGATGCCGCTGGCGGCGAGCGTGCGGATCGGGCCGGCCGAGATGCCGTTGACGCGGATGCCTTTCGGGCCGAGGTCGTCGGCCAGATAGCGCACGGAGGCTTCGAGGCTGGCCTTGGCCAGGCCCATCGTGTTGTAGTGCGGCACGACGCGCACGGCGCCGAGATAGGTGAGCGTGAGCATCGCGGCGGCGCGGTCGCGCATCATCGGCTCGGCCGCCTTGGCGAGCGCGACGAAGCTGTAGGCCGAGATGTCGTGCGCGACGCGGAAGGCTTCGCGGCTCGCGCCGTCGAGGAACTCGCCGGCGATCGCTTCGCGGGGCGCGAACGCGATCGCGTGCAACATGCCGTCGAGGCCGTCCCAGTGCTCGCGCAGCGACGCGAACAGCGCGTCGATCTGCTCGTCTTCGCTGACGTCGCAGGGGAACACCAGCGAGGAGCCGAATTCGGCGGCCATCTCGGTGACCCGGCCCTTGAAGCGATCGTTCTGGTAGGTGAACGCGAGCTCGGCGCCCTGTTCGCGACAGGCTTTCGCGATCCCGTGCGCGATCGATCGGTTCGACAGCAAGCCGGTGATCAGGATGCGCTTGCCGGTTAAGAATCCCATAAGGGCTCTCCGCTAGAATCTTCGACGATGCCCATTGTCGCACGCGAGACTCCGCCCGATTCGCCCTTCGCCGAGTGCCTGGCGCGCTGTTGCGCCGGCTTTTCGGGCGTCTTGCGATCGATGCGGCGATGCTTGTCGGGGTCGTGGTCGCGGCCGTCGGCGGCCGTCCTGCTGGCGGCGGCATTCGGCATCGCAGCGGCCATCGCGATGCTGCCGCGCGAAGCCCGGGCCTCGCACGCGCTGGCCTGGGGCGACACGCCGAAGCATCCGCCGGGCTTCCTCGCCTTCGACTACGTGAACCCGCAGGCGCCCAAGGGCGGCACGCTGACGCTGGCCGGCTACGGTTCCTTCGACAAGCTGAATCCGTTCACATTGCGTGGCCTGCCGGCCGCCGGGCTCGGCATCCTGATGTTCGAGACTCTCGCCGAGGCCAGCGACGACGAGCCGTTCCCGATGTACGGGCTGCTTGCCGAGGACATGGATTTCGCCGAAGACGGCATGTCGATCGCGTTCCGGCTCAATGCGAAAGCACGCTTCTGGAACGGCGATCCGGTCACGGCCGACGATGTACGCCACTCGTTCGAGACGCTGATCGGCAAGCACGGGCATCCGCGCTTTCGCCAGTACTACTCCGACGTCGAGCGCGTCGTCGTCATCGACCCGCGCACCGTGCGCTTCGAGTTCAAGCGGCGCAATCACGAACTGCACATGATCATCGGCGCGCAACTGCCGGTGTTTTCGCACAAGTGGGGCGGCGACCGCTCGTTCGACCAGGTCGTGCGCGACGAACCGATCACCAGCGGCCCGTACCGGATCGAGAGCAGCAACTGGGGCCGCTCGATCAGCTACCGCCGCGATCCCGACTGGTGGGCGAGCGAGCTGAACGTGCGGCGCGGCATGTTCAACTTCGACCGGGTCGTCTACAAGTACTTCATGGACGAGACCGCGCGCCTCGAAGGCTTCAAGGCCGGCGAATTCGACTGGGTGAACGAGAATTCGGCGAAGAACTGGGCGCGCGGACACACGGGCCGGCTCTACGAGAGCGGCGAGATCGTCAAGCGCGAGTTCCCGCATTCGAACTCCGCCGGCATGCAGGGTTTCGTGCTGAACACGCGGCGAGCGCCGTTCGACGACCTGCGCGTGCGCAAGGCGCTGGGCCTGGCATTCGACTTCGAGTGGATGAACCGGCAGGTCTTCTACGGTCAGTACGTGCGTAGCCGCAGCTACTTCACGAACAGCGAAATGGAGGCCGAAGGCCTGCCGTCGCCGGAAGAGCTCGCGGTCATGGAACCGCTGCGCGACAAGCTCGATCCGCGCGTGTTCGGCGAGGCGCCGCTGCCGCCGTCGACCGAAGCGCCGTCTAGCCTGCGACAGAACCTGCGTCGCGCGCTGGAACTGCTCGAGGAAGCCGGCTGGGTCGTCGACGAGGACGGCCGGCTGCGCAATGAATCGGGCCGCGCGCTCGAGTTCGAGATTCTCAGCTATTCGAAGGGGCTCGAACGTGTCGCCGTGCCCTGGGCGCGCAATCTCGAGAAGCTCGGCATCCATGCACGGCTGCGCGTGACCGATCCGGCGCTGTACCAGAAGCGAATCGAAGACTTCGACTACGACGTCGCGATCCACCTGTACTCGGCCAGCCAGACGCCGGGCAACGAACTGATCGAGCGCTTCTCGAGTGCGGTGGCCGATGAGAAGGGCTCCGACAATGTGGCCGGCATCCGCGACCCGGCCGTCGACGCAATCATCGACAAGCTGCTGAAGAGCGAGGAGCGCGCCGATCTCGTCACGCATGCGCGCGTGCTCGACCGGATCCTGCGCCATGGCCACTACATGGTGCCGCACTTCTTCGCGCCGACGCATCGGCTGGCCTTTCGCAGCACGCTCGCCTGGCACGAGCCGCTGCCGCTGTTCTATGCCGCCGAGCCCTGGACATTGAAGACCTGGTGGATGAGACCGCAATGAGCAGGCGCTGTTCGGCGATCGGGCGCGGCAGGCGAAGGTCATGACCGGCTACATCCTGCGCCGCCTGCTGCTGATGATCCCGACGCTGATCGGCATCCTGCTCGTTTCCTTCGTCATCATCCAGTTCGTGCCGGGCGGGCCGGTCGAGCAGCTCGTGCAGCAACTGCGCGGCGGCGGCATCGGTGGAGAGGTGGCCGCGACCGGCGGCGTGTACCGCGGTGCGCAGGGCATCGAGGCCGAACGCATCGAGGAGATCCGCAAGCTCTACGGATTCGACCGGCCGGCACACGAGCGTTTCTGGACGATGCTCAAGCGCTACGCGGTCTTCGACCTCGGCACCAGCTACTCGCATCATCGCGGCGTCTGGCAACTGATCGTCGACAAGCTGCCGGTGTCGATCAGCCTCGGCATCTGGAGCTTCCTGATCGTCTACTCGGTGTCGATTCCGCTCGGGATCGCGAAGGCCGTTCGCGACGGCAGCCGCTTCGACCTGTGGACCTCGGTTGCGATCCTGGTCGGCTACGCGATTCCCGGCTTCGTGCTCGGCGTGGCGCTGCTCGTGCTGTTCGGCGGCGGCAGCTTCGTGAACTGGTTCCCGTTGCGCGGGCTGGTGTCCGACGACTTCGACCAGCTCTCGCTGATCGGCAAGGTGCTCGACTACTTCTGGCACCTGACGCTGCCGCTGATCTGCCTTGTCGTCGGCAGTTTCGCCGTCACTGCGATGCTCACGAAGAACACCTTCCTCGAGGAGATCCGCAAGCAGTACGTGTTGACGGCGCGTGCCAAAGGGCTCAGCGAACGGCGCGTGTTCTACAAGCACGTGTTCCGCAATGCGCTGATTCCGCTGGTCACGGCCTTGCCGGCCGCCTTCGTCGGCGCCTTCTTCACCGGCTCGCTGCTGATCGAGACGCTGTTCTCGCTCGACGGCCTCGGGCTGCTGTCCTACGACTCGGTCATCAAGCGCGACTATCCGGTCGTGCTCGGATCGCTGTACGTTTTCTCGCTGATCGGGCTGTTGACGAAGCTGCTGACCGACATCGCCTACACCTGGGTCGATCCGCGGGTGAAGTTCGATGCGAGTCGATGAACGAGGCTTGTCGGTGATCGAGACCGGCCCGGCGATCGAGGAAAGCGCGGCACGCCAGGGCGCGGTCGCGCGCGATGGGCGCGATGGGTTTCCGGAGCCCGGCACTGCCCGGCCAAAGCCACCCGCGCGTGCCTCGCTGTCGCCTGGCCGGCGCGCCTGGCTGCGTTTTCGCCGCAACCGGCGCGGCTGGATCAGCCTGTGGATCTTCGCCGCGATCTTCGGCTTGAGCCTGTTCGCCGAGTTGCTGTCGAACGATCGACCGCTGGTCGCGCACTACGAAGGGCAGACCTATTGGCCGCTGTGGAATTTCTATCCGGAAACCACCTTCGGCGGCGACTTCCACACGCGCACCGACTGGCACGACCCGTTCATCGTCGAGCAGATGTCGATGGACGGCAACTGGGCGATCTGGCCGCCGAATCGATACAGCTTCGACACGATCAACTACTTCGCCGCCAGCCCGAATCCGGCGCCGCCGTCGGCCGAGAACCTGCTCGGCACCGACGATCGCGGTCGCGACGTGCTCGCGCGCCTGCTCTATGGCTTCCGGCTGTCGGTGCTGTTCGGGCTCGCGCTGACGACGATCGGTGTCGTGGCCGGCGTGCTTGCGGGCGCCGTACAGGGCTATTTCGGCGGCCGGCTCGACCTTGCATTCCAGCGCTTCATCGAGGTCTGGAGCGCGATCCCGGAGCTGTACCTGCTGCTGATCCTGGCGGCGATGTTCGAGCCCAGCGTCTGGATCCTGCTGGTGATCCTGTCGCTGTTCGGCTGGATGGGCTTGTCCGATTACGTGCGCGCCGAGTTCCTGCGCAACCGCCAGCTCGAGTACGTGACCGCCGCGCGTGCGCTCGGGCTCCCGGATTCGAAGATCATTTTCCGGCACGTGCTGCCGAACTCGCTGACCCCGGTGATCGCGTTCCTGCCGTTCCGGATGAGCGCGGCGATCGTCGCGCTGACCAGCCTCGATTTTCTCGGTCTCGGTGTGCCGCCGTCGACGCCCAGCCTCGGCGAGCTGCTGGCACAGGGCAAGGCGAATCTCGATGCCTGGTGGATCTCGCTGGGCACCTTCGGCGTGCTCGTCGGGATGCTGATGCTGTTGATCTTCATCGGCGAAGCGCTGCGCGACGCACTGGACACCCGCCGTGGCTGAGCGCAACGCAGCGCTGCTGGAAGTCGAAGGCCTGTCGGTCGACTTTCGCACGGCCAGCGGCACCGCGTGCGTCGTCGACGACATTTCGTTCTCGGTGGGCCGCGGCGAGAAGTTCGCGCTGGTGGGGGAATCGGGCTCCGGCAAGACCGTGTCGGCGCTGTCGGTGCTGCGGCTGAACGTCGACGCCGGCTACCGCGGGCAGATCCGTTTCGAGGGCCGCGATCTGCTGGCCGCTTCCGAGCGTCAGCTGCGCGGCATTCGCGGCCGGGAGATCGCGATGATCTTCCAGGAGCCGATGACGGCTTTCAATCCGCTGTACTCGGTCGGCAACCAGATCGTCGAGACGATCGAGCTGCACGAAGGATTGAGCCGCGCGCAGGCCACGCGCAAGGCGATCGAGATGCTCGCGCGCACACGGGTAGCGGAGCCGGAGCGCCGCTTCTCGAGCCTGCCGCATCAGCTCTCGGGTGGCCAGCGCCAGCGTGCGATGATCGCGATGGCGCTGGCCTGCGGGCCGAAGCTGTTGATTGCAGACGAACCGACGACCGCGCTCGACGTCACGATCCAGCGCCAGATCGTCGCGCTGCTCGACGAGCTTCAGCGCGAACTCGGCATGGCGGTATTGCTGATCACGCACGACCTGCCGCTGGTGCGTGCCTTCGCCGATCGTGTCGCGGTCATGAAGGGCGGGCACATCGTCG
>CALLYQ010000158.1 GCA_937858875.1 uncultured Lautropia sp.
ATGCTCAGTGCGTGCCCGGCACGACGATGCCGGAATTCTGCTGGCCTGCCTGCTGCTCCTGCTGCTGCGCGAGCCGCTGCTGGTACAGCGCCTCGAAATTGATCTCGGCCAGGTGGATCGGCGGAAAGCCGGTGCGCTGGATCGCGTCGGCGATGTTCGCGCGCAGGTACGGGTAGATGATGTTCGGGCAGATGACGTTGAGCAGCATCGCCATCTGCTCGTCGGGCACGTTGCGGATCTCGAAGATGCCGGCCTGCTTGGCCTCCACCAGGAACGCCACCTTTTCGCCGGCCTTCGTCGTGACGGTGATCGTGACCGTGCTTTCGTGGATGCCGTCGGCGACCTGCTCGCTCGACACGTCGAGGCCGACTTCGACGGTCGGCTGCTTCGTCTCGAGGAAGATGTGCGGCGCGTGAGGGATCTCCAGCGACATGTCCTTCAGGTACATGCGCTGGATGGCAAAGACAGGGGCTTGCGCCTGCTCGGTCATGAAGGGTCCTCGATGCGTCGGCTGGACGCGGAAAGGTCGGGTGGAGAGAAAGCGTGCGCGCAGACCGCCTCGGTGCGGCTGCGCGCGGTGATCAATCCTGCAGCAGCGGCATCAGCCCGCCGGCCCGGTCGAGCGCCGACAGGTCGTCGAAACCGCCGACATGGCGGTCACCGATGAAGATCTGCGGGACCGTGCGGCGGCCGGTTTTCTCGATCATCTCGTCGCGGCGGTCCGGCTCGAGATCGATGCGGATCTTCTCGATGTCGGTGACACCGCGCGATTGCAGCAACATCTCCGCACGCTGGCAGTAAGGGCAGACGCCGGTGCTGTACATCAGGACCTTTGAGCTCATGGCGATTCCTCGTCGGTGCCGGTTCGGGCAGCCTACTTGACGACCGGCAATCCCGCCTGCCGCCAGGCCTGCAGTCCGCCGGCCAGGTTGAAGACCTCTCCCCTGCCGTTGCGACGAAGCAAGGCCGATGCCTTGCCCGAACTCACGCCGCTGGCGCAGCAGACCAGCACCGGCTTGCCTGCCGGCAGTTCGCCGGCCCGCTTGTCGAGGTCGGACAGCGGAATGTTCCGTGCATTGGGCAGGTGCCCGGCCGCGAACTCGGTCTCCGGCCGGACGTCGAGGATGACGGCGTCGGTATCGTTGATCAGGCGCGTGGCGCCATGCGTGTCGACGGTCGGCCCCGCGCTGCCGCGCATGAGCAGCGGCCAAAGCAGCATCGCGCCGGAAACCAGCGCGATCGCGATCAGGACGATGTTCTCGACGATGAATTGCACCCTGGTGGCCCGGAGCGTTAAACCGCTAATTATAGAATAGCGGTCCGCAGCCCCTTCGACGTCCTGTTCGACATGACCTACAAGCTCGTCCTGTTGCGCCACGGCCAGAGCCAGTGGAACCTCGAAAATCGCTTCACCGGCTGGACCGACGTCGACCTGACGCCCGAAGGCCTGCTCGAGGCGCGCCGCGCCGGCCAGTTGCTGAAGGCCGAAGGCTTCGATTTCGACCTCGCGTTCACCTCGGTCCTGAAGCGGGCGATCCGCACGCTGTGGACCACGCTCGACGAGATGGACCGGATGTGGATTCCGATCGAGCACTCGTGGAAGCTGAACGAGCGCCACTACGGCGCGCTGCAGGGGCTGGACAAGGCCGAGACGGCGGCCCGCTACGGAGACGAGCAGGTGCTCGTCTGGCGACGCTCCTATTCGATCGCCAACGAGCCGCTGCCGCCCGGCGACCCGCGCCAGGCCGACGCCGACCCGCGCTACGCCACACTGTCGCCCGGCGACATTCCTCGCACCGAATGCCTGAAGGACACGGTCGCGCGCGTAGTGCCCTACTGGAACGACGCGATCGCGCCGGCGATCCGCGCCGGCAAGCGGGTGCTCGTCGCGGCCCACGGCAATTCGCTGCGCGCGCTGGTCAAGCACCTCGACGGCATCGACGAGGACGCCATCGTCGCGCTGAACATCCCGACCGCCCGTCCGCTGGTCTACGAACTCGACGAAGCGCTGAAGCCGATTCGCAGCGCCTACCTCGGCGACGCAGCCGAGATCGAGGCCGAGATGGCCGCGGTCGCCGCCCAGGGCAAGGCGCGCTGACCTGACCCAGGGCAAGGCGCCGTCGAGAAATGGTGCCTCGGGGTCGTTGCCCGCACCGGGGATCCTGCGGTTTATACTGGGCCGATTGATGGGTCGTCGGCCATGGACCCGCCGTGGCCGTTACGGCCTGCACAGGATTCGTCAAAGATGGGCAAGTTGAAACCTCTGGGGCTGATCTCGATCGGCGCCATCGCCGGCATCCTGGTCAGCATCGGCCTGACCGCGGTCGCCCAGCGCGAGACGCGGACGACGCTGCCGCTCGACGAGCTGCGCCAGTTCACCGACGTGTTCGGCGCGATCAAGTCGAACTACGTCGAGAACGTCGAAGACAAGAAGCTGATCACCGAGGCGATCAGCGGCATGCTCACTGGGCTCGACCCGCACTCGGCCTATCTCGACGCCGAAGCCTTCAAGGAACTGCAGGTCGGCACGCAGGGCGAGTTCGGTGGCCTGGGCATCGAGGTCGGCACCGAAGACGGCTTCGTCAAGGTCGTGTCGCCGATCGAGGACACGCCGGCAGCCCGCGCCGGCGTCAAGGCCGGCGACCTGATCATGAAGATCGACGAGAAGCCGACCAAGGGCATGACCCTGAACGAGGCCGTCAAGCTCATGCGCGGCAAGCCCAAGACGCAGATCGTGCTCACGATCTCGCGCAAGGGCGAAAACCAGCCGCTGATCGTGCCTATCGTGCGCGACGTGATCCGCGTCCAGTCGGTCAGGTCGAAGATGATCGAGCCCGGCTACCCGTACGTGCGGGTCACGCAGTTCCAGGAGCACACGGTCGAGAACCTGGTTCGCCACATCGAGAAGCTCGCCAAGGAAGGTCCGATGAAGGGCTTCATCCTCGACCTGCGCAACGACCCGGGTGGCCTGCTGCACGGCGCCGTCGGCGTATCGGCGGCCTTCCTGCCGCCGAAGTCGCTGGTGGTCAGCACCGACGGACGCACCGACGACGCGCGCCGCAAGTACCACGCGAGTCCCGAGGACTACCTGCGAGGCACGCGCAACGACGTGCTGCGCAACCTTCCGGAGTCGATCCGCACGGTGCCGATGGTCGTGCTCGTCAACGCCGGGTCGGCGTCAGCCTCCGAGATCGTCGCCGGCGCCCTGCAGGATCACAAGCGTGCCACGATCATCGGCACGCAGACCTTCGGCAAGGGCTCGGTACAGTCGATCCTGCCGCTGTCGAACACCACGGCGATCAAGCTGACCACGGCGCGCTACTACACGCCGGGCGGGCGTTCGATCCAGGCCAAGGGCATCACGCCCGACTACATCGTCGAGGAAACGCCCGACGGCGATCCGGTGTCGTTCCGGGTCCGCGAGGCCGACCTGAACCGCCATCTGCAGAACGGCAGCGAAGTCGAAGGCAAGCCGACGATCCCGAAACCGATCGAAGACGGCGGCAAGCTGCTCGACCGCAAGCCGGTCGAGTTCGGCTCGCCCGAGGACCACCAGCTGCAGCAGGCGATGAACTTCCTGAAGGGCCAACCGGTCGTCATCGCAAAGAAGGATGACGCCGCGGGCGACAGCACCGCCACCCGCTAGGTTCCCGGCACTCCGCGCCGCGGGGCGGCGCGGTCGACTGCGGCCGCCGCTTGGAGGCTGTCGGACCGGGGCGCCCGCCTTTGCATGAACGACGAACAACTGCTGCGCTACAGCCGGCACCTGCTGCTCGACGAAATGGGCGTCGAGGCGCAGAACCGGCTGCTCGAATCGACGATGCTGGTGATCGGCGCCGGAGGGCTCGGATCGCCGGCGACGCTGTACCTGGCAGCCGCCGGCGTCGGCCGCATCGTGCTGGCCGATGACGACGAGGTCGACCTGACCAACCTGCAGCGACAGATCCTGCACCGGCAGGACCGGATCGGCCAGGCCAAGGTCGCTTCGGGCCGGCGCAGCCTGCTCGAGCTGAACCCTGGCATCGAAGTCGTCGCCCGACACGAACGGCTGCTCGGCGACGCGCTGCATGAAGCCGCTGCACAGGCCGACGTGGTCCTCGACTGCTGCGACAACTTCGAGACCCGCCACGCGATCAACCGGGCCTGCGTGCAGGCCGGGGTACCGATGGTGTCCGGCGCGGCGATCCGCTTCGACGGGCAGCTCGCCGTCTACGACACACGCCGGCCCGATTCGCCGTGCTACCACTGCCTGTTCCCCGAGGGCGAAGACATCGAAGAAGTGCGCTGTGCGACGATGGGCGTCTTCGCGCCGCTGACCGGCATCATCGGCACGATGCAGGCGGCCGAGGCGCTGAAGCTGGCCGGCGGCTTCGGCGCGCCGATCGTCGGGCGGCTGATGCTGCTCGATTCGCGTTCGCTCGACTGGCATGTGGTCAGGGTGCCGCGCGATCCGGGCTGCCCGGTCTGCAGCAGCCGGCCGTGATGCAGCGCGCCGTCGAGATCCTGCAGCGCGTCTTCGGCTTCGACGCCTTTCGCGGCCTGCAGGCCGAGGTCGTCGAGCAGGTGGCCGCCGGCGGCGATGCGCTGGTCCTGATGCCGACCGGTGCCGGCAAGTCGCTGTGCTACCAGGTCCCCGCGCTATTGCGCGAGGGCACGGGCGTCGTCGTTTCGCCGCTGATCGCGCTGATGCAGGATCAGGTCGACGCGCTTCGCGAGCTCGGCGTGCGTGCCGCCTACCTGAACTCGTCGCTGTCGCTGCGCGAAGCGCGCGAAGTCGAACGGCAATTGCTGGCCGGCTCGCTCGACCTGCTCTACGTGGCCCCCGAAAGGCTGCTGACCGAACGCTGCCTGGACCTGCTCGAACGCGCGCAGCCGGCGCTGTTCGCGATCGACGAGGCGCACTGCGTGTCGCAGTGGGGGCACGACTTCCGGCCCGAATACCTGCAGCTCGCGGTCCTGCACGAACGCTTTCCGAGCGTGCCGAGGATCGCGCTGACGGCGACCGCCGATGCGCTGACGCGCCGCGAGATCGTCGAGCGCCTGGCGCTGCACGAGGCGCGCCAGTTCGTGTCGAGCTTCGACCGGCCGAACATCCGCTACCGGATCGTCGAGAAGCTCGATCCGCGCCGCCAGTTGCTCGATTTCATCGAGACCGGGCACGCCGGCGAGGCCGGCATCGTCTACTGCGCGTCGCG
>CALLYQ010000159.1 GCA_937858875.1 uncultured Lautropia sp.
GTACAGATCCGGCCGGCGGTCTCGCCACCACGGGAACTTCCTGCGCGCGATCGAAACCGCGTCGAGATCGATCTGCGCGGCGAGCAATTGCGGCTCGATGGTTCCCGCTTCGGCAATGACCATCCCGCGCGGATCGACGACCATGCTCCGCCCCAGGTGGCGTCGCTCCCCTTCGGTGCCGACGCGATTGCAGGCCAGCACGTACGCGCCGTTCTCGTAGGCCCGCGCGCGCAAGGGGATCTCCCAGATCGACGCACGCTGCACGAGATCCGCGTAGGTCGAGAACGAAATCGGCATCACCAGCAGTTCGGCGCCCCGCAGCGCAAGCACGCGCGATGCTTCCGGGTAGAGCCGGTCGTTGCAGATCTGGACCCCGATTCGCGTGCCGGCCACTGCGAAGGTCTCCAGCTTCAGGCCCGGCGAGAAGTAGAACTTCTCGAAGCTGCCGGTGCCGCCCGGGCCTTCGGTCGGGAAATAGGCGGGGATGTGCGTCTTGCGATAGCGCCCGGCCTCGCGCCCGTCCTCGTCGTAGACGAAGGCGCTGTTGAACCAGCCGTCGGCCGCGCGTTCCGCGAAGGGCAGCACCAGCGCGATCCGGTGCCGGCGCGCCTTCTCGCGCAAGCTGACCAGGACCTCGTGCGTGTCCTGCATGAAGTAGCGGTCGAAATCCTCGTCGAGCCGGTTCGCGAAGAACGGGGTCAGGAACAGCTCGCAGAAAGTCAGCAGTCGCACGCCCTGCCGGGCAGCCTCGTCGAGCAGGGCGTGAGCACTGTCGGTGATGGTGCGCAGGTCGCCGTCCTCGATGCTGCCGGTCTGGGCCGCGGCCACGATCAGGTTTCGAGCCATCTGATTTTCCTGGTTTGTATCGTATGGCAATAATCTCATATTGCAGTTCGATACGCGATGCACATAAAGTGCTGCGACCTGCCGTCGGCAGGACTGAACGCAAGACCGGAGACCGTCGATGCACCGTCGTTCCTTCCTGCTCGCCTCTGCCGCCGTCGCGGCGCACGGCCCGCTGGCCGCGCAGTCGCAGTGGCCGTCGCGCCCCGTGCGCATGGTGATCGCCTACCCGCCCGGCGGAAGCACCGACGTGGCCGGCCGCCTGCTGGCCGAGCAGCTCGGCCGCCGGCTCGGCCAGCAGGTCGTTGTCGAAAACCGCGCCGGCGCCGGCGGCACGGTCGGCGCAACGCTCGTTGCCCGCGCCGAATCCGATGGCTACACGCTGCTGCTGGCCGCCTCGCCCGAGGTATCGATCGCGCCGATCACGATGAAGTCGCTGCCCTACGATCCGGTGCGCGACCTGCAGCCGATCACGCGGGTCGGCCAGGTGCCTTTTTTTCTGGTCGTGAATCCGTCGGTGCCGGCGAAAACGCTTGCGGAGTTCATCGCCCATGCGAAGGCCAACCCGGGCAAGCTCAGCTATTCCTCGTTCGGCAACAACACGTCGAATCACCTGGCCGGCGAACTGTTCAAGTCGGTGGCCGGTGTCGACAGCGTTCATGTGCCCTACAAGGGAAGCGGGCCATCGATCGTCGACCTGATCGGTGGGCAGGTCCAGTACACGTTCGACACGCCGCCGGCGGTGCTCGAGCACGTGCGGGCCGGCAAGCTGCGCGCGCTGGCGGTCGCCACGCGCAAGCGACTCGCGAGTGCGCCGCAGGTGCCGACCTTCGCCGAGGCCGGACTTCCCGGATTCTCGGGCGGAACCTGGTTCGGCCTGTTCGCGCCGGCCAAGACGCCGCGCGCGCTGGTCGAGCGACTGAACGCCGAGACCGTGGCCCTGCTGAAGTCCGCGGAACTGTCGAAGGCCTTCGCGGATCGGGGCATCGTGGCCTCGCCGCAGACGCCCGAGGAGTTCGCCGGTTTCGTGCAGTCCGAAGTGGACAAGTGGAAGCAGCTCGCGGCCAAGGTCGGCATCGCGGCCGAATGACCCGGAACAGCCAGCCCATCATGCGAACCCTGCTGACTCGCGCGACGCTGATCGACTGCGTCGACCCTCGGCCTCGCCCCGACTGCACGGTCCTGATCGTCGACGCCCGCATCGAGGCGATCTTCCCGGCCGGATCGGCACCCGCCGTCGGCGACGCGCAGGTCGTGGACCTCGAAGGCGCCTACCTGATGCCGGGCCTCTGGGACGTCCACGTCCACCCGGACTACCTGTCGCTGGCGGAGGTGCCGCTGCCCGACCAGGTCACGCTGTTCGGGCACCGGCTGCAGGCGGCCTTGCTGGACTCCGGGATCGTCGGCTTCCGCTGCGCCGGCGCGCATCACTACATGGACGTCGCCTGGAAGCGGGCTTTCGATTCGGGCCAGCACCTCGGTCCGCGCCTGTTTGCGTCGGGTCACTTCCTGACGACGACCGGCGGCCACTTCCTGACCTCCGGGCACGCGCTCGAGGTCGATGGGCCCTACGGATTCGTGACGGCGATTCGCGAGCAGATCAAGAACGGCGTCGATCACATCAAGCTGAACCTGTCGGGCGGCATCCTGGGCCCGGCCTGGGACCTGCACCGGCACTCGTTCCTGCTGCCGGACGAAATCAAGGCCGCATTCGAGATCTGCAAGCTGCGCGAGTTCAAGGTGATGGCGCACGCGACGAATCCGCAGGCGGTGAAGGCGGCGATCCGGCTCGGTGCGCACAGCATCGAGCACGGCTACATCATGGACGACGAGTGCATCGAGCTCTTTCTCGAGCACGACACCTGGTACGTGCCGACGCTCGCGATCAGCCACCTGACGCCGAAGCAGGCGACGAACTTCTGGGAGCAGGGCTGGGTCAAGAACCGGAACCTGGCGCCCGCGCTGTGCTGCCGCGCCGATGCGGCTGCCGACGTCCACGAGGCCGGGTTCAGGAAGGCGCTGAAGGCGGGTGTGAAGATGGCGCTCGGCTCGGACATCCGCCCGTTGAAGGAAGCCGCGCTGCTCGAGCTCGGCCTGTGGGTGCGCGATGGCGCCACGCCGTGGCAGGCATTGGTCGCCGCAACGCGAAACGGCGCTGACATATGCGGCGTCGGCGACCAGCTGGGCACGATCGAGGCGGGCAAGATCGCCGACCTGATCGTCGTCGCGGCCAACCCGCTCGAGGACATCGACAACGTCCGCAAGCTGCTGTTGGTGCTGAAGGACGGCCGCATCGTTTCCGACAAGCGCCCGAAGGGCAACTGAGGCGCGGAGTCGGGCGATGGGCGAGAACGCCGTCACGCGCAGGCGCGTCGCCGTCGTCGCCTCGAAGAACGTCGCGCCGACGCGCTCGACGGTCGGCGTCC
>CALLYQ010000160.1 GCA_937858875.1 uncultured Lautropia sp.
GCCCCCGCCGCCCCCGCCGCCCCCGCCGCCCCCGCCGCCGCAGGCGGTCAGCGTCACGCAGGCAAGCACGATCAGCCCCTGTCCGATTCGATTCTTCATCCCTGATGACCTCGCTGGTTGGTTGCAGCCATTCATGCGGCTGCATGGGGACAACGGCGGGACTGCGCGGTCTATTCCGGTTTCGTCTGCGGCAGGAGTTCCGTTTTCGCCGCTCCCGGCGAATCGGGCGGCAGCAGCAGCGGGCAGACATCGGCCTCGCGTTCGAGTCGTCGCGCCATCAGCAGTGCGCTCAGCGCGTGCTGGACGTAGTCGATGCGCACCTCGGCCTGCCGCGCGTAGGCGCGCCCGCGCTCGGAGACCCGATGACGCGGGACGGCGCCGGCGTCCGGCACGGCCACCGGGATGGAGGCAAGCAGCCAGTCGAGCGCCGGTCCGGTCGAGCCGGCGATCCGCTGCCGCGCCTCTTCGGAGATCGGCCAGGCTTGCAGCGCGAGCAGGCCTTCGAGGCGGGTCGCGGTCGGCGTGACCCGGTCGTCGTCGACGAAGCCACCCGTGAACGGTTCGACGGCACGCTGTTCGGCGAGCATTCCTTGTGCGACCTGCCAGGCATGCAGGGTCAGCGCGTCGTGCTCGCGGGGGTTCAGGCTGCGGTCGCTGCAGGCCAGCGCGGCCGTGGCGATCAGCGCCCAATGGTCGGCCGGCACCGGCTCGAAGCCGCGTCGTTCGTCGGCGAGCGCGAGCAACGCGGCGACCGCGCCGTTCGACCACCGGTCCGCGAGCGCGGGATCGGGGTCGACGCGAGCAAGCCACAGCAGCGCCAGTGCGGCTTCGCCGGGGTAGTAAAGCGAGCGCCAGTCGTCGTCGCGGGCGTCGCCGAACCAGCGTGAACGAAAGCTGCCGTCGTCGTGCTGCATCCCCAGCAGGAAGCGCCCGAGCGCGCGCAAGGTTTCGATGGGCACCGGCTCGACGCCGTGCCGGTCGGCGCCTATCAGTGCGATGAGCCCGAGCGCGGCTGCGCCGAGCGAGGCGAGCCGGTCGCCGTCGTTCGCGGCGCCGGACGAAGCGGGCGGGCGATCGTCGCCCTGACCTGCGCCGGTGGCCTGCGTGCCCGGCGGCCACCAGACCGCGAGCGCCCGCTCGAAGCGCACCGGACCGGTGCAGCAGTCGAGCAGGCGGCGAGCCGCGGATCCGAGTGCCCGGCGCAAGTCCTCATCGTCGGCTCGCTGCTGCAGCGCTTGCGACATCGCGAGCATCGTGCCGGCGTGGCGGACGATGTTGTAGCCGGGCAGCGTGCGGCCGTGACCGTCGTGGGCGTAGACGAACCAGCCGTCGGGCCGAACGGCACGTGCCAGATAGCTGCGCATCGCGTCGATCGCAGCGTCGCGATGCGTAGCCGGTGCCGCCGCCAACGCATCGACGAGCGTCATCGACACGGCCAGCACGCAGGCGGCGAGCGCCGTTCGCGCCCGCACCGCTCAGCCTTTGCCTGCGGGCCGGCACCCAGGCTTCGATTGCAGCAGCCCGTATCCGAACACCGGATCCCTGCCCGGTTCTCCGAGATCGCGCGCCTGGCGAGCGAGCCGCGTGCGCAGCGTGGCGACCGATTGCCGTCCGCGGGGATCCGCTTCGGCCAGCGCCGCGGTCACGAACACCGCTGCGAACGAGGTGCCGTTATCGAAGCGCCCGCTGCCGTCGGGCCGTGCGACCCAGACACCGACGCCGGGCGCCGAGACGTCGAGGTACTCGCCGCGATTGGCGCGGCGGTACGGGCGCAGCGAAGCGTCGACGGCGGTCACGGCGATCGCTTCGTCCCAGCCCGCTGGATAGGCTGGCTTCGCGTTCGGGCCGCTGTTGCCGCCGGCCGCGACGATCGCGACGTTGCGCTGTACCGCCCGCCTGACGGCCTCGCCGAGCACCGCGTTGTCCGGCCCGGCGAAGCTCATGTTGATCGCGCGCACGCGCTGCGATGCGAGCCAGTCGATCGCCCGCACGATCGCATGAGCGTCGGTGCGCGGCTGGCCGACGATGTCGCGCTCGAAGACGTCGGCTGCCACGAGACGAGCGCTGGGCAGCAGGCCCGGGTGCTCGCTGCCGGCAGCACCGACCAGCAGCGCTGCGACCGCGGTGCCATGGTCGAAGCTGGGGCGATCGCCGAGGAAGGCCCGCGATTCGATCTGCGCGCTACGCAGGGCCGGATGGGAGGCGTCGATCGCCGTGTCGATCACGCCGATCGTCAGCCCGCGACCACAGCGCCCGGCGGCCGTTGCGGCCGGCCAGCCGATCGCGTCGAAGCCGAAGCAGCGATTGTCGGTGCAGGCGGCGCGGGCCAGCCGGTAGCGGTGGTTCGGGTGCAGGTCGTCGTCGAGCTGTGCCTGGCGCAGCGCCTCGGGCAGCGTCAGGCGCCGCCAGATCGGCGGTTCGCGCAGACGGAACAGCGTGAACTGCAGGTTCGCCATCGGCAGCTCGTCGATCAGCGTGTAGCCGAGCTGGCTCAGCGTGGCGAGCTGCGCCGGCGTCAGGTCGATCGCGATGACCTCGAACGGAACCGCTTCGGCGCTGACGCGCGGCTCGGACAGCCCGCCGTCCGAGTCGTCGTCATCGTCATCATCGTCATCGTCATCGTCGTCGTCCGCCTGGGCGGGCGCGATCGGCGACCAGCGCTCGTCGGGCTGCAGCAGCCATAATCCGGCCGACAACAGGGCCAGCACCAGGTGCAGCGCGAGCAAACGGGTCAGGAGGCGAACAAGCATCGGTATCGGGCCCGGCCGGCCCGGTTCGGCGGCTGCCGGGCAGCGCGCCAGGCCGGCGGCTTCTATGGCGTCTCGAGTGTCCCTAGAATGCTATCGGACTTTCTCGGGAATAGATCGACGTGCCGCCCCGTTGTTCCAGGTATCGATGACCCGCGTTCCGGCCAACCACGACCCGGACGCCGACCTGCAACAGGATCTGGTCGCGCTGATGCCCCGCCTGCGCCGCTTTGCGCGCGTGCTGACCGGCGGGCGCGACGAAGCCGACGATCTCGTGCAGGCCGCCCTCGAGCGCGCGTTGACGCGCCTCGATCAGTGGCAACCCGGTACTCGCCTGGACAGCTGGATGTTTCGAATCACGCAGAATCTCTGGATCGACTGGCTGCGCTCGCACGAAGGGCGTCAGGATAGTTTCGTCGAGCTCGACGAGGTGATCGACCTGGCCGGCGCCGACGGCCGGCGCGACACCGAGGCCCGCCTCGAGCTGCAGCGCGTGCTCGACGCGATCTCTCGGCTGCCGCCCGATCAGCGCGCCGTCATGGCGATGGTCAGCGTCGAGTCGTACTCGTATCGCGAGGCGGCCGAGGCGCTCGACATACCGATCGGCACGGTGATGAGCCGGCTGGCGCGTGCGCGAGTGCGCCTGAACGAACTGCTCGGAG
>CALLYQ010000161.1 GCA_937858875.1 uncultured Lautropia sp.
GGCAAGTCGATAAGCGCCCGCATGCCGCCGGTATCGTGGATGATGCGCAGCGCGCCAATCTCGTCGTGATAGGTGCCGCGGTACTCGGCGGCCGGATCGACGCCGGTGAGCTCGAACACGACGTCGGCGGCGAACATGCAGCAGTCTTGCTCGCCCCAAGAAAAAGCCCGCGCGCGGCGGGCTTCGATTTCAGCGGCCAGGCGCTCTGGCCAATCGGGCAATCTCATCGTCCAGACCCCATCTGCACCTCGCGCGAGGGCCAAACCACCTTGCGATCGGCCAGCGCATTGACATGCGACGCCCCCAGGTCGCCGGGGTACAGCCGCTGCTGGTCGGCATCGTTCAGGAACAGCGGATTCGCGCGGTTCCATTCGGCCTCGAACGGCTCGACCTCGATGCGCACCGTCGCCGACGATCGGTCTTCGGCGATCGCCATGCGCGTCATCCGACCGACGGCGACGATCTTCGGCGTCCCGATGACCGCGTTCGTCTCGGCGTGCAGGTACGCTTTGCGCAGGAGAGCGATTCGCCCCTGGTAGTGTTCTTGGGCAGCGAGCGTCTTGATCGCGGCATCCAGCCCCGTGACCGTGACCGCCCAGCCTTCGACGCTACCCATTGACTCCGTGCGCGGCGCGATGCTCATGATCAGGCCGGCGCCGATGTACGTGTCCGCGCCGACAACGATGTCCCACGGCGCCATCGCGCCGCGAACCGTGCCGCTGGTGAACTGGAACTCCACCAGCGGAACGACCTGAAGGTGTGCCATCAGCCGATATCCACCAGTTCGAACGAGAAGGCCGGGCGGACCCTTCCCGGTCGATAAGGGAACGTCACCGGCGTGCGCGGGATCCACGGGCACGTCGGGCGATTCCACACCCAGGCCGTGCCAGCGCTGTGGGGCTTGCGCACCGCCGGCGACACCTTGACGTCCATGTTCCCGCCTGACGGGCTCGCGTCCTCGTCGACCATCAGCAGCTGCCCGCCGAGGCCGAAGACATCGCCCGCCCGAACGCCGCCGTTGCAGTTCTGCAGCGGCACAAGGCTGGCACCGGCCGCGACCGCGCCGCGGAGCGTGGGCGTGCCGCGCAACGTGCCGTTCGGCAGCATCCTGCCGAAATACGGCGCCTGCAGCGTGCGTGCACCGCCGCGCAGGGAGTTGAGCAGGGCCTCCTGGGCGCCGCGCTTGATATCGTTGCGCGTCGTCGCGATCACGATCGTCCCGACCCATCTCTGGCCAGGCAGACCGTAGGTGTCGATCTGGCCACTGAGCGGAGTGTTGATCCTGACGTCGTATTGCGGGGTGTAATCCGCGCTCGCCGGAATGAGCGAAGCCGGCCAGACGATGGTCGTCATCAGCTCGCCCCCTGGTAGCGGCCACGACGCAGGCCATCGAGCAGCTCGGCCTTCAGCGCCTGATTGCTCGCATCGAGGGCCACCTGGAATTGCGCCATCGTCACGCCCGGCGCCGGATTGACCGTCGAGTTGATGACGATGTTCGGACTGCCGCCACGCAACGTATCGTTCGGCACGATCGAGCCCGATTGGCGCGGCACGAACAGCTCGGGGCCCTTCTCGCCGACCAGATAGCTCGTGCCCCCGCTCACCGGGCCACCGGCAGCGCGCGGACCGCCGAACAGCGAGCCGAGCCACTTGATCCCGTCGCCGAACAGGCCGCCGACTTTCCCGGTCTTTCCGAAGTCGCCGAACATCGCGTTGGCCAGGTTCGCCGCCATCGCCTCGGCCGCCATGCGCTTCATCAGGTTCGCGAACGCATCGCCGATGTTCTTGAACTTGCCGTCCATGATGTCGAACAGGCCTTGGCCGAGCGCGTCCTGTATGTTCCGGGCCGCCTCGAGCGCGAACTCGTCGATCGCGGACAGCTCTTCGCCGAGGCTCGCGAAGCGCTTCTTGATCTCCTCGGCCTGCGCTGGGGTCAGCAGCCCCTTGCCGAGCGCGTCCTCGACCTTCTCGACGTTGCGGATGAACTCGCGTAGCGGGTCGATCATGTCGAGCCAGGCATCGACCTGCTGCTGCAGGGCCTCGGCCCGCTGCTCGTCGCGCCGGATTGCCGCTTCGATGACCTTGGCCAGCGCCTCTTCCGCCTCCTTTGCATCGGTCAAGGCGGCCGCGCGCTTGAGCTCGACCTTCAACGACTCATTGGCTGCCGCGAAACGGCCCTTCGTGACGTCGTAGAGCACCCGCTCGGCCTCGGTGTTCACGCCGACCAGCGCCGCGCGGCGCTGCATGCTTTCGATCTCGTTGCGCAGTTCTTCGTTGACGTCACGGCCTTTCGGCTTCTTCGTCTTCTCGCGCTTGGTCTCGGTCTCGATCAGCTTGGCGACCTTCTCGCGATACTCGTCGAGGCCGATCCCGCCGCGCTGATACTCGGCATGAAGCACCTGGAGGTGCTTGTGGAAGTCCTTGCTGACGCCGGCCAGCCGGGTGCTCAGGTCGATGTAGGCCTGCGCCGGGCCACTCACTGCATCGGCCACAGAGGCCGCGGCACCGCCGGACTGGCCGAGCCCATCGAGGCTCTTGCGCAGCTCGTCGACCTCCGCACGGGCCGCGGCGACCCGGCGTTCGGCCAGGCTGCGTGACCCGGAACCGCCGAAGAACCGGCCACTGTTCAGCGTGGCCTCGTCCTTCGCAATCCGATCCTCGAGGATCTTGATCTTTGCCTGGATCAGTTCGCGGTCGGCCGCACCGGTGGCCGCATCAATGCCGCGCGACAGCGCCGTCAGCGTGCCGGCGAGGATGCGGCCAGCGCCGGTCGCGTCGTTGATCTTGTCGACCAGGCGGCCAACGCTGTTGCTCATCTTCGTGAACGCGTTCTCGACCGTCGGCGTGATCTTCGAGAAGCTCTCGTCGACCGACGTGCCGGCCTTTTCGAACCCCTCGATCATCCGCTCGGACGTCAGCTCGCCGGCGAGCATCATCTTGCGCAGCTCGCCCACGGTTGTGTCCAGGCCCGTGGCCAGCGCCTCGAGGACCGCCGGGGTGGAGTCGATGATGCTGTTCCACTCCTCAGCCCGTAACGAGCCGCCGGCGAACGCCTGGCCGAGCTGGACCGTTGCGCGACCGGCCGTCTCGGCGTTCGCATTGGTCAAGGCGTAGGCCTTATTGATCGTCTCGGTCAGGCGCAACAGACGATCCTGCGAGATGTTCATCTGCTCCGTCGATCGCGCCAGGGCCACATAGGTCGAGACCGAGTTCTCGATCTCCTGATTCGTCCCCTGCGCCACGCGAAACAGCGCGGCCTGCGCGGCCTCGGCCGCCTCGGAACTCTCGCTTACCAGCCGCAGCTGCGACGCCATGCGCGTGTAGGCGTCGGCGGTCTCGACCGCCTGGCGCACCACCATCGTGGCGCCGGCAACGCTCACACCGAGGCCCAGCGAGCGAAAGACTGTCGCCATCGACTGTGACGACTCCTTCGACGTCCCTTCGAGCTTCTTCAGTCGGCCCTCGACCGCGTTGAACGCGCCGGCCGTCTGGTCGTCGGCCGTGATCTGAACCCGCGTGCCGTCATTCGACATCAGACTTCTCGCTCATCACGTCGCGAACCGCGAACAGCGCTTCCATGAAGATCTCCACGTCGCGAACCCCCCACATCTCGACCAGCAGCGGAACCGCCGACCAGTCGATCTGCCCGCCCATCACGTTCCACGCGCGCTTCGCAAGCTCTTCGTCCGGGCCGAGTTCGGGCGGTGCGAGCTGCGATCCGTGCTGCGCCTCGGCCTGCCATTGGACGAAGGCGGCTACTTTCCCGCGGCGGCCTCACGGCGCTGCAGGAACGCGTCGATGTCCGCGGCCACCTCGTTGGACACGCGCCGCATCACAGCGACGTGATCCGAGACCCAATCGCGGTAGAGCTCGACGTCGAACGCCACAGCCTCATCGGCCCCGACGGCCGGCAGCAGGTCGGCCTCGGTGATGCCGCGCCAGTCCACGACGCAGTTCTGCGCGCAGTGCCTTGCGATCGCCTCGGCGGACATGCCCAGAAAGCCGTGCAGCTCGGCCTCGGTCGGGCGCTGGATGCACAGCTCGAGGCCAGGAATGTCCTCGTGCTGTGCCTCGATCCAGCGCTGACGCGCCGCCTGCAGCCGCTTCTTCAGGCTCACGACGCGACCGCCGGCAGGAACATCACCGAACCCTTGATCAGCACCGAGAAGGCGCCGGTCAAGGGCTGGCCGGTCGACGCTTCTTCGCCCGGCAACGACGGCGTGCCGTTGAAGATGCGCTGCTGGCCGTCCTTCAGCGTGATCCGGAAGACGACGGCGGCTGCGCGGCGCGCGGCGGACTGCAGGATCTGCATCGCCTCGGAGTTGAACGCCGAGAACCCGGTGATCGACACCGTCTGCGCGTTCATCAGCCCGGCTTCCTGCTGCCGGATGTCGTCGAGCAGCACCGTCATGTCCTGCTGCGCGGCATCGGCCTGGCCGATCGAATACTGCGTAGCGTTGCCGACGGTCGACCAGGCGGTCACCGGCACGAACTTTCCGCCGGTGAAGGCCGGCATGTCGGTCGTTTCGTACAGCTGCAGCTGAAAGGTGTTCGAGTCTGGCGAGGCAACGCGGATCGCTTGGCCCTCGAGCTGCAGCATGCCGGTGACGTCCTGGAACACGCCGACGGAACCGGCGGGCAATGCGTGCGCCGACGAGGTCGCCACGCCGGGGCTGGCCAACGTCACCGCGGTCACGGTCTTGGCCGTGGCCATGGTTTTTGCGACCTCGACCCGCAGGCCACGGCCGACTGGATAACGCGACATTTCCTTCTCCTAGAAACGAAACGGCCCGCGCGACGGCGGGCCTGATGTATGGGAATGCTGGGGGGCTACACGACTTCGAGGATCGTTTCCGGGCCGTCGGTGACGACCGTGACGAGGTATTGCATCCGCAGCGCGGCAATCTCGCCCGGACCCGCGCGCTCTTCGTCGATCTCGTCGCCGGTGAGCACGAGGTCCGAGACGATTACCGGTAGGTCGACGTCGAGCGCCTGCTCGACCTGCACCGCGATCGCGTCCAGCGCATCGGCCGCGTTGCTCGACTGCGCGACGTGAATCACGACGTCGACCGACAGCTCGCGCATCAGTGCACTGCCCATCGTGGCCGGGTCGACGCTGGTGCGCGAGACCTCGACGACGATGAACGGGCACTGCGAAAGCGCCGGTGCGATCGTTCGATTCGCGCTGACGCGAGCCCCTGCCGCCGTGGCACCGACGAGCCGAGCGATGACGGCATCGCGGATCTGCTTGCGCACGTGGGCCATCAGCGCTCCCCGAGCTCGGCCTCGGAGAACGTGCCATCGCCGCGCTTGCGCGGCGTCTGGATCACGCGGTATGGCACGCCGTCGATCTCGAGCTCGTCGTCGATCGCCAGCTCCGGCATGTCGGCCGTCTCGTATTCGATCAGCGTGCCCGGCGCTGTGACGCCGAGCAGCTGCTCGTCGGGCGAGACGAATCCGACGTGCACGGTCTTGCGGGCGCCGAACGGCGGCTGCCAGGATGCGCATGAGAGCATCCCGGCCGCCTTTGCCGCCTGCCACGGCAGCAAGGGATCGAACATCAGAACGCGCCGTTCAGCCGCACGCGGGCGGTCGTCTGGCCGTTCGTCTTGGCGGCGAGGAAGACGCCGATCTTGGTGTTGCCCGAGGCCGTGGCGTTGACTTCCTTGCCCGTGTTGTCCCAGTAGGCCGCGGCGCCGACAGCGGCTGTCGCCGCGCTGGCCGCCTTCAGATCGAACACGCCGGTCGTCTTGACCTCGACCGCAGCACCGCTGGCGGCATCGCCGCAAGCCACGCCGAACGCGGTGCCGACCAGCACGGCATCGCCGCTCGAAAGCGCCGCCGGCGCAGGCAGGGTGATCGTGTCACCCGGTTGAACGAAGTTTTTCATCTCGAACTCCTGTCGAATCGAATGGAGCGGGCCGCGCCTGCGGCCCGTGGTGGATCAGGCTCAGGCGCCGGCGTTGCGGAACAGCCCGCGATGGTCGATGGCCTTGGCTGCGAAGTCGAGGCGGCCCTTGATCTCGATG
Source organism: uncultured Lautropia sp. (assembly GCA_937858875.1). Lineage (GTDB taxonomy): Bacteria > Pseudomonadota > Gammaproteobacteria > Burkholderiales > Burkholderiaceae_E > Zeimonas. Next base: position 6,030 of record CALLYQ010000161.1, read on the forward strand.
CCGTCGACGTCGAAGCCCATGCGCTGCTCGGTGTAGAGCCCTTCCTCGCCTTCGAGGTAGGCGTACTCGACCGTGTCGATGGCTGCCGGGTCCGCAGCGCCGTACCAGGCGGTCACGCTGTTGGCGTCCAGGCGCGGTTCGACGAT
>CALLYQ010000162.1 GCA_937858875.1 uncultured Lautropia sp.
GCTCGCGGTCGTTCCATAGTCCGCGCGTGAGTCCGATGGTCGGAGTGCGCATGACCAGCTCGCCCATGATGTCGGGGCCGACGCTGGCGCCGTCGGCATCGACGACGTCGGCACCGGTGCCAGGCACCGGGCCCGCGAACGCGCAGGGCTTCAACGGATGGATCACCGTGCCCGTCAGAATGCCGCCCATCTCGGTTCCGCCCGAGAAGTTGAGCAGCGGCACACGCTGCTTGCCCACCTGCTCGAAGGTCCAAAGCCAGGACTCGGGCGTCCACGGCTCGCCGGTGGACACCATCACGCGCAGCGAACTCAGGTCGCGTTCGGCGAGTGCGTCGTCGCCCAGCGACATCGACAGGCGCGCAACTGTCGGCGCCAGACCGAGATAGCTGACGCGATGGCGCTCGACCAGCCGCCACAGGCGGTCGGGTTGAGGATAGTTGGGTGCGCCCTCGGCCAGCACGATCGTCGAACCGACGAGCAGGCCGCCGAACACGAGCATCGGACCGACCAGCCAGCCCATGTCGGACATCCACAGGAAGCGGTCTTCGGGTTTCAGATCCATGCAGATCGACAGATCCAGCGCCGTCTTGATCGGGAAGCCGCAGTGCGAATGGACGACACCCTTGGGCTTGCCGCTGGTGCCCGAAGTGAAGACCAGCATGAACGGATCGTCGGCGGGCATCGGCTCCGTGGGCACGGTCGTGACGTCTTCGGGAGCGCTCGCGACGAGTTCGTGCCACCAGCGATCGCGGCCTTCCATCCAGCCGTGCTCGGCGGCGAGGTGGTTCAGGACGACGACGTGGCGAACACCGGGGCAATGGCCCAGTGCCTCGTCGACGACGATCTTCGCGCCGACCGGCTTGCCGCGGCGCAGGGAGCCGTCGACGGTGATCACTGCCTTGGCCTGTCCATCGACGAGGCGCTGCGCGACGGCGTCGGCGCCGAAACCCGAGAACATCGGGAGCAGGATGCCGCCGATCTTCGCAATGGCCAGCATCGCCGCGGCGGCCTGGGGCAGGTTGGGCAGGTACATGCCGATCACGTCGCCGCGACCCAGGCCCAGGCGGCGCAGACCCCAGGCGATGCGGCAAGTCTCGCGATCGAGAGCGGCGAAGGTCCAGGCGGATTGCGAACCGTCTTCGCCCTCCCAGATCAGGACCGGCTGATCGTAGCGTTCCGTGCCGCGCCAGCGATCCAGGCAATTGAGCACAACGTTGGTCACGCCGCCCACGCACCAGTGCGCGAAGGGCAGGCCTTCTTCGAGGTCCAGCACCCTGTCGTACGGGCGTTCGAAGCGATAGTCGAGGAAGCCGATCAGCGCGTCGTGGAACCACGCCGGGTCGTTGCTCGCACGCGCGTTGAGCGCCTCGAAGCTGTCGACCCCGAGCGCGCGCATGAAGCGAGTCAGGTTGGCCTGCCCGAGCGTGTCCGCGTCGGGCCGCCAGACAACGGACGAAGGCCTGGAAACATCAGCAGTCATGAGCAGCACTCCAGTATTCGCGTTGACACGAAGCGGCTTGCGGGTCGTCGGATTGCGGTCTGCCTGCGCATCGCTGCCCGCGCTGTCGAGGCATTGCAGAATCGCGCCGCCGAATGCCCGGAGTTTCGCATGCGCATCCATCACCTAGACCAGGGTCACGAACTCGACCCGTAGACTCAGGTCGGCGGCGATGTGCAGTTTGGCTAGCGATACGGGCAAGGAAAAGCGCCGTGGCCCCGCGCTGCCCGGGTTGAGGTAGAGCAGGCCGTCACGGCGCTCCTCCCGGGGCTTGTGCGAATGTCCTGCGACCACGACCTGGATGCCGGCTGCCACGACACCCCGCCCAAGCTGCGCAATGTCGTGAAGCACGTGGATGCGAACGCCGCCGACCGTCAGCTCGGCGGTGAGCGGCAGCGAGTTCGCCCAGCTGTCGCGATCGTTGTTGCCCCGCACCGCCGTGACCGGGGCGATGCGGCCGAGCTCTTCCAGAATGGTGGGGCCGCCGATGTCGCCCGCATGGACGACGTGCCGGCAGCCGCGCAAGGCGTCCACGGCCTCCGCGCGCAACAGGCCGTGCGTGTCGCTGATGAGGCCGACGACAGTCCACCCATGCTGCGGTTTCGGAAGCTCGAGGGATGTCGCTCGGGAGATTTCAACCAATCGGAGGCTCCTCGATTCCTTCATTCGTAGCGGATCGGGTGATTGCAGTGAGTCTTGACCCTTCGGTGTGATTCCACAAGAATGCCCTGCCGAACTCGTCAGGCTCCGACTCCACCTCGAGGGCCGGACCGGCTTCCAAGGCGGCGCCGCGCGCTGGATTGCCCGCCACGAGCGCAAAACGGAGAGAGACAATGAAAGAACAACCGAATCGGCGTCGCGAACTGCTGAAGGCCGCAGCCGGCACCGGGCTGGCCGCCTTGGGGAGCGCCGCGGGCGCACAGTCCTTCCCCTTTACGCCGAACCAGCGCTATCCCGATCCTTCGGTGCTGATCCTCGATCCCGGCTTCGCCAAGTACCGCATCTACAGCAGCACGGTCGAGCAGCTCGGAACCGGCATGCGCTGGGCGGAAGGGCCGGTGTATTTCCCCGAAGGGCGTTATTTGCTTTGCAGCGACATTCCGAACAATCGCCTGATGAAGTTCGACGAGGTCACGTCGGAATTCAGCGTGTACAAGGAGAATGTCAACTACGCGAACGGCAATACGCGCGATCGCCAGGGCCGCTTGATCACCTGCGAGCATTCGGTGACGCGGCGAGTGGTGCGCACCGAAAAGGACGGAACGATGACCGTGTTGGCCGATCGTTTCGAAGGCAAGAAGCTCAACGCGCCGAACGACGTGGTCGTCAAATCGGACGACACGATCTGGTTCACCGATCCGCTGTTCGGCATCAACGGCGAATGGGAGGGCTCGAAGGCGACGCCCGAGCAAGCGACCACGAACGTCTACCGAATCGCGACGGATGGAAGGCTCACCGCCGTCATCACCGACCTCTTCAACCCGAACGGTCTCGCATTTTCGCCCGATGAGAAGAAGCTCTACGTCGTCGAGTGGAAGGGCACGCCGAACCGCAGCGTCTGGAGTTTCGATGTCGGCGACGACGGCAGCGTTTCGAACAAGACCAAGCTGATCGATGCCGACGGCCCGGGAGCGCTCGACGGCTTCCGCGTCGATCGAGACGGCAACCTCTGGTGCGGCTGGGGCTTCACCGGCGCTTTCGCACCGGAAGCGACCGAAGTGCCGGGAGGCATGAAGGCCCACCTGCCCCTGGCGAAGTCGGAGGACATGGATGGCGTGAAGATCTTCAATGCGCAAGGCAAGCCGATCGGGTTCATCCGCCTGCCCGAACGCTGCGCGAACCTGTGTTTCGGCGGGCCGAAGAACAATCGGCTCTACATGACGAGCAGCCATTCGCTGTATGCGCTGTACGTCGAGGCGCATGGGGCGGTTTGAGTGGATGGCTACGTGACCTGAGGAAGCACGTTCAGATGAAGGCATGCCTGGAAATGATCACGATGCTGGCGTTGATGAGCGTCGCTGCTTGCGCAGCCCCGCCTGGGGCACAGTCAGTGGATGCCGATCGAGCGCTCTGCAGAGAGGCGACGGAGCAGGCTCGGCGAGGCGACGTGACCTGGAGCGCGGCCCTCGGTCGCATGACGAGCCTGATTGAACTGCAGCACTGCCGCGACGACATCAACGAGTATGTGTTCGGCTCGGTCAACGGGGGACGGGACTGACTCCTTGTCCTGGCACGGCCGCATTCTTCAGTGGATTGCCACCCCAGTCGCCTCGATCACAGGGCGCCATCTTTCGATGTCGGCCTGCAGATACGCCTGAAAGGCGGCCGGATCGTTGATCTGGTTCTGCAACACCAACCCCTGGGCCTCGAGCTTCTCGCGGATCTCGCCGTCTGCGAGAACTTTTTCCATGGCCTCGTACAGACGAGCGATTACCGGCTTCGGTGTCTGGGCCGGCGCGAGCAGGCCGTACCAGGTGCTCGCCTCATACCCCGGCAGACCCGACTCGGCAACGGTGGGCAGATCGGGGGCGAGCGGGACCCGAGAGGCGCTGGTGACCGCCAGTGCCCGCACTCGCCCGCCTTCGATATGTGGCAGCAGCGTCATGATGCTCGAGAACATCACCGGCACCTCGCCCGACAGCAGTGCCGGGATCGCCTGCCCGGCACCCTTGTACGGGATGCGTTGCATTTTGATGCCGGCCTGGATGTTGAAGAGCTCGGTCGCGAATTGAGTGATGCTCGAACTCGATCCGTAATTCAACGACGGATCAGCCGCCTTGGCATGTTCGATCAATTCCTTGATCGACGTTACGGGCACCGAGGCGTTCACCGCCACGATGTTTGGGGATTCGCCGATCAAGGTCACAGCGGCGAAGTCCTTCGCGGAGTCGAAAGGAAGCTTCTTGTACAGCGAAGCGTTGATCGAGTGCGTATTCGGTGCGATCAGTAGTGTGTAGCCGTCCGGCTTGGCCTTGGCTACCAGCGTGGCAGCGATGCTGCCGTCGGCGCCCGGCTTGTTCTCCACGACGATAGTCGTGCCAAGTTCGCGCCCGAGTGCCGGGGCCAAGGTGCGCGCGACCAGGTCGGCGGGTCCGCCCGCTGAAAATCCCACCACCAACTGGATCGGCCTTTCCGGATAGGTCGGGTTCGCCAGCACGTGGCCGGGCAGCGAGACGATCGCCGCCGCCCCGAGTAGCGTGGCAAGGATGCGTGGCATCTTGCTCGAAATCATGGTTGGTCTCCTGTTCACTCGAATCGTGTGCTCGGTTCGCGAGATGCCTTGGATGGGTCACCGGCCAGCAGGCGAGTGGGCAGGTAGCGCATCACGACCGTGCCGTCCTGATTGCTGACGGACACCTCGGATTTGACGACGGCGCGACCATGCCTGGAGGTCGGCCGGATTCCGATGATGCGGACGTGGCCGTGCAGCGTATCGCCCACCCGGACTGGCGCAAGCACCTTCTTCTCGACTTCGAGCAGGGCCATGCCGGTGCCCTGGACCATGCCCTGGACGAGCAGGCCCTCGATCAGCGTGTAGGTGAGCGCCGCGGGTACGACGCGGCCTTCCATCGCCCCTTTGTGGGTGACGTCGGTGAAGATCACCTCGGTCATTCCCGTCATGGTGATGAAGCTCATCAGATCCGATTCGGTCACGGTGCGGCCGTATGTGACGAATTCCTGATCCAGGGCGAGGTCCTGCCAGTAGTAGCCGCGGCCCAGGAGGATGGGTTCCTTCATGTTGCGGGGGTCTCCAGATGGGGGCGCTGGCCGACTTCGGTCGCAAGCGCCTCGGTATGCTCGCCGAGTCTCGGCGGGCGGGAAGGCGACGGTCGGACGCCGTCGAAGAGAACCGGCGAGCCTGGAAAGCGCATCTCGCCGAGAGCCGGATCGTCTACCCGCTGGAAGAACTCGACAGCGCGCAGGTGTGGGTCGTTCGGCAGGTCTTCGGGCCGGTTGATCGCGGCCGCCGGTATCTGCAGGGACTCCAGCGTTTGCAGCCAGTGCGCCGTCGTTTCCGACGCCAACAGTTCGCCCAGCGATCGATAGACGAAGTCGGTGTGCTCGCTTCGGGCCTCGACGCTGGCGAAGCGGGGATCGCTCGCCAGTTCCAGGCGGCCGGCCGCGGCGAGCAGATCGCGCCAGTGCCTGTCGGTGTACGGCATTGCGCAGACGAACCCGTCCAGCGTCGCGAACGGCTTTCTCCAGGCCGCGAGCGCACGGGGGTAGCCCATCGGCCAATCCTTGTCGGGAAAGGTGCCGCCGTACATGTGCTCGACCAGATTGAAGGCGACCATCGATTCGAACATCGGCACTTCGATGGTGACGCCAGTTCCATGTCGCTCCCGGCGAACGATCGCGGCGAGGATGGCGCCTGCGGCCATCATCCCGACCGTCTTGTCGGCGATCACCGTTGGCACGTATCGCGGCCCGCCCCCGCCGTGTCGATCCGAGAGTGAGGCGAGCCCGGACAAGCCCTGGATCACGTCATCGTATGCGGGCCGGCCGCCGTACGGGCCGTCCTGTCCGAAACCGTTGAGGCTTGCATAGACCAGATTCGGGTTCACGGCTCGCACCTGCTCGGGAGCGATTCCCAGCGCGGTCAACTTCTGCGGCCGGATGTTGTGGATGAATACATCGGCCGAACGGATCAGCGCATCCAATAGCGGTCGGGAAGCAGAGTTCTTGAGGTCGATGACGACGCTGCGCTTGCCGCGGTTGACCCCGAGAAACAATGACGCCATGTCCTTTTCCGCGACCAGGCCGGTGCGCCTGGAATCGTCGCCTTCGGGAGGTTCGATCTTGATGACGTCTGCACCGTACTCGGCGAGCAGTTGCGTCGCATAGGGCCCCATGACGACATTGGAAAGATCAAGGATCCGGATACCTTCGAGCGGCAGCATGGGTCAACGAGGGAGGGTTGGAGTGGTTGCAGTCCGACCGATGCGGGCCGGACTGCACGGTGACCGGAAGATAGGACCGATCGTGAGAGCAGGCCAATACAATATTTCGTTCGATTGATCGCTTCGAGCGATCAATCGCCTTCGGCTGCACCTATGGATCCGATATGAACGACCGCCAACTCCGGCATTTCGTCGTCCTGGGCGAACTGCTCAACTTTCGCAAGACCGCGCAGAAGCTGAACATCGTGCAGCCGGCCCTGTCTGCATCGATCAAGCGGCTCGAAGAGGAGTTCGGGGCCGCGCTGTTCGAACGCAGCACCCGGGAAGTCAGGCTCACCGCAGCCGGTGAAGCGGCGCTCGGAGAAGCCACGAAGGCGCTCCGGCACCTTGAACGGGCGATGCGTAATGCAGCCGAGTCGGCGGCCGGCAATCGTGGCCAGTTGTCGATCGGGTTCGTCGGGTCGGCGAGCTTTGCCTTGTTGCCGCTCGGCGTGCGGGCGTTTCGCACCGAGTATCCGAAAGTCGTGCTGTCGCTGCAGGAATCGACGAGCAGCAGGATCCTCGCGATGATCGAGGCCGGAGACATTGACGTCGGTCTGATCCGCACCCCCGCGGTCTACAGTCCAGGGGTGGCAATCGACCCGGTGGCAAACGACCAGTTGGTCGCCGTCGTGCCGACAGACAGCCCGTGGTCGCCGACTCCGCGTGCGCGCAGCATCGTACTGAAACGTCTCGCGAATGCGCCGTTCATCAATTTCGCGTTCAAGGAGGCGCCGATGCTGCACATGGCCGTCGTCAACTGCTGTCGCGAGGCCGGGTTCTCGCCGAACATCGTTCAGGAGGCGATACAGGTCCAGACCGTGATCACGCTGGTGGAAAGCGGCCTCGGGGTCGGCTTGGTGCCAGCGGTCTCACGGCATCACAAGCCGGCAAATGCGAGATTTCTCCGGCTGCTTCCTGCCACTGCCGCTTCGCGGACCGGACTGGCGCTCGCCTACAAACCGGATGGCCTCAGTGTCGTCGGTAGAAATTTCGTCGACACAATGCGCAGGGTGGCGAAATCGAAGCATCTCAAACAATCGTTGAATCACGGAGATGAGCACACTGCCGTTCCAGCCAAGCGCTTGCGGCGGGGTGAGAACGCTAGGTAGTCACGTCGGAATTCAGCGCGTACGAGGAGTGCGCGTCAACTACACGAACGGCGATGCGCTCGATCGTCAAGGCCGACTGATCAGCTCCGACCATGCGGTGGCAGGGCGGGTCATGCGCGCTGCAAAGGACGGAATGGTGCCGAAGCGAAGTCAGGACAGCGTGCAATGAGTCATTGCATCCGATCGGAGCTCACCGCCATCTTGTGCCCCCTCCCCAGCGCAGGGATTCGCTCCGCCGGTACAACGAAGGCGATAGATACACCCGAATGGACGTGCTTCGAAACAGCCAGTCCGGCGGCTGTCTCAGCGCAGTAAATCGGTTTCGGTTTGGCCTAGCGAGCAAAGAATTACGCTGGCGAAGTGTCGCCGTGTAAGTCTTTGATTTCTTGGTGGGCGGCGCAGGGTTCGAACCTGCGACCCCTGCCGTGTGAAGGCAGTGCTCTACCACTGAGCTA
>CALLYQ010000163.1 GCA_937858875.1 uncultured Lautropia sp.
TCAGCATGCCGCCGTTGACGTTGAGCGTGTGCTCGATCGCGTCCTGGTCGCTCCATTCCCAGCCCTTCAGCACCGACAGCACCTGGCAGGCGAAGGCTTCGTTGAGTTCGACCAGGTCCATGTCGTCGAGCGTGAGCCTGTGGCGCGCAAACAGCTTCCTGACTGCCGGCACCGGGCCGATGCCCATGTGCGAGGGCTCGCAGCCGGCCGCGGCCCAGCCGACCAGCGTGGCCAGGCCCAGCTCGGCCAGCTTGTCCTCGGCCACGATCAGGCAGGCGGCCGACGCGTCGTTCTGCTGACTGGCGTTGCCGGCGGTGACGGTGCCCTGCGGCATCAGCGCGCGCAGCTTGCCCAGGCTTTCGGGCGAGGCATCGGGGCGGAAGCCTTCGTCGCGTTCGAACAGCACCGGGTCGCCCTTGCGTTGCGGCACCCGCACCGGAACGACCTCGTCGGCGAAACGGCCGGCTTCCCAGGCCGCAGCCGCACGCTTGTGGCTGCGCACGGCGAAGGCGTCGGCCTCGTCGCGGCCGATGCCGTAGTCGCCGGCGAGGTTCTCGGCCGTCTCGATCATTCCGGAGATCTTGCCGAAGCGCTCGACCGGCTGCGAGCGCTCCCGACCCCGGTCGAGCCGGTCGTAGAAGCGGACGTTGCCTGCCCGGGCGCCCCATCGCATGTCGGTCGAGTAATACTCGATGTTGCTCATGCTTTCGACGCCGCCGGCCACGACGACGTCGGCAGCGCCGCTCTGGACCATCATCGCCGCGGTGACGATGGCCTGCAGGCCGCCGCCGCAGCGGCGGTCGAGCTGCATGCCGGGAACCTCGACCGGCAGGCCTGCCTGCAGCGCGGCCCAGCGTCCGACACAGGGCGTTTCACTGCTGGCGTAGGACTGCGCAAAGACCACGTCGTCGATGCGCGCCGGGTCGACGCCGCTTCGCTCGAGCACGGCACGCACGGTGATCGCTGCGAGTTCCTCGACGGGCACCGGGCGCAGGCTTCCGCCGAAGGTGCCGACCGGGGTGCGAACGGGGGTGACGATGGCGGCTCTGCGCATGATGACTTCCTCCGGAATGTCAGGAAAAGGCCGCGCCGCAGCGGCGCAGCAGGGCGTAGGCTTGGCGGGCCAGATCGTCGCGATGTTCAGGGGTGGCGATATCGACCATTCGCCGCACGCGCGCCGACAGTGTCTGGCCTCGCAGATCTGCGAGGCCGTGTTCGGTGACGACGAGCCCGGCGTCGCTGCGCGCCGTGCTTACCGGCCCCGAGAGTTCGGCGACGATGCGGCTGCGCCCCTTGGCGGTCGAGGGCAGCGCGATGATCGGCAGGCCGCCGTGGCTTCGGGCCGCGCCACGCAGGAAGTCGACAGCGCCGCCGACGGCGCCCACGTAGACACCGGCCGCCACTTCCGCGTTGACCTGGCCGGTCAGGTCGACCTCGATCGCCGAATTGATCGCCGTGAACTTGTGGCTGGCCGCGAGTACCTCGAGGTTGTGCGTATACGAGGTCTCGCGCATCTGCAACGCGGGATTGCGATGCGCCCAGCGGCGCAGCTTCTCGCTGCCCATCAGGATCGCGCCGATGCCGACGCCGGGGTCGACGGTCTTGCGCGCGTTCGTCAGCACACCAGTCTCGACGAGCGCGACGATGCCGTCGCCGATTGCGCCGCTGTGCAGACCGAGGTCGCGATGGCCCTCGAGCGCCGACAGCACCGCCTCGGGCAGCTTGCCGATACCCATCTGCAAGGTGGCTCCGTCCTCGATCAAGCCGGCGACATGGCTTGCGATCGCTCGTTCGACGGGCCCGGGCGCAGCCCGCGCAAGGTCGAGCGGCGCTTGTCCGGAATCGATGAGCAGCGCGAAGTCGGCCGCCTGCAGATAGGGGCCGCCATGCGTCCATGGCACGTCGGGGTGTACTTCGCCGATCACCACGCGAGCCGCGTCGAGCGCCGCCGGCAGGTATTCGCGCATCTGGCCCATGCTGTGGCGGCCCTGCTCGGCGGGCGGCGAGACCTGCAGCAGGACGACCTCTGCATGGATGTGACCGCTGCGAATCAGCCCCGGCAAGTGCGAATAGTGGACGGGCAGCACGTCGAGCACACCCGCCTGCGCCAGTTGCCGGTGTGCGCCGGCGGCGGCGTAGCCGAAGAAGTCGATGACGTCGGCATGCTCGGGGCGCAGCGTGTCGGATGCGGCGATGCCGACGAACACGCGCAAGCGACCGCCGCTCGCCAGCGCACGGCGATGCTCGACGAGCGTGCGCGTCAGCGTCAGCGGCTCGGCAGTGGCCTGGCCCCACCAGACGGTGTCGCCGGGGCGGATCAGCGACTGCAGCTGGCTGGCCAGGTCGTTCATCGGTCTAGCAGGCTACGCAAAAGTGATCGACTCTCGCCGGTCGGCCCGCATCAGATGAGGAATGTTGTTGTAGCTGAGCAGTCGCACCTTCTCCCCGCCGGCGATCAGCTCGCAGAAGCCGGTGTTCCGGAACTGCAGGTTCAGCTCGATCGCGACGCTGGAAGGGCAACCGAGCAGCTGTCCGACGTAGCGGCTGATCGCGCCGCCCGAACTCACGACGAGCAGCGCGTCTTCGCGTTTCGTATCCTGCGTGGCGATCGCGAGTGCGTCGTTGACGCGGGCCCCGAACTGCGCCCAGGTCTCGGGCACGTCGGCCAGCCGGTCGTCGGCCCAATGGGCCATCGCCTCGCGAAAGGTGCGCCAGTAGGCGCGATAGTCCGCGCGCTGGTGTTCGATCGGATCGGCGCCGGCCGTGTGCGCGGCCCAGATCGCCTCGCCCTGGTATTCGTCGAGGCCGGCGTGCGTGACGATCTGGCCGGTATTACCGCCGGTGGCCGCGACGATCTCGATCGCGGTCTGCTGCTGGCGCTGCAGCGTGCCGGCGAGCACCTTGCGAAAGCCGATGCCCTGGTCGGCGAACCACTCGCCGAGCCAGCGGGCCTGCCGGTGGCCGAGTTCGGAGAGCTGGTCGTAGTTCCGGGAGCCGAACGAAGCCTGGGCGTGGCGAACGAGATAGACGAGCGCCATCAGGGCATGCGGGTGAACACCGGAACGCCCCCGTCGCGCAGGCTGGCGGCCGTGACGCTGCCGAGCAGCGCCGACTGCAGCGCGCTGCGGCCGTGCGTGGTCATCGCAAGCATCGTGTTGGGCAGCCCGCGTACGAAGGTCGGGATCGCCTGTTCGGGATTGCCGTGCAGGACTTCCCAGCCGACCTCGACGCCATAGCGCTCGGCCAGCTGCGACGCACGCGAGTGCACGTAGCTCGATTCCATGACGTCGCTGACCGGGACGTGGGGCAGGGCGCTGCGCGGCGCCGGATCGAGCACCGACACGACGATCAGTCGTGCGCCGATCCAGCGCGCAATCTCGGCCGCCTGCGGCAGGATCGACTCCGACAGTTCGCTGCCATCGAGCGGCACGACGATCCGCTCGATCGCCGCGTCTCCTTTCGCTGCATCGGTGCCGCGAGGACGGAAGACGAGAATCGGATCCTTGCCGGTGCGCAGGACGTTCAGGGCCGTGCTGCCGAGCACCGCACGCATGACGCCCGAGCGGCCGTGCGAGGTGATTGCGACCAGCGTGCCGGGCACGCGTGCGGCCTCGTCGAGGATCGCCCGCGTGACGTCCTTGCCCTCCGCGGCGATCGCCTTGGCCGCGATACCCGAGGCGAGCGTGTCGAGCGCGCCCTGTACGCTGGCTCGCTCTTCCGCCTTTTCGAACGCGCGGAACAGCGCCACCTCGGCGCCCGTCTTGCGGCCCAGCCAGCTTACGACGGGCAGCATCTGCTCCGAGAAGCGGGAACCGTCGACCGGCACCAGAATCCGTTTGTACATTCGCCTTGCTCCTTGATCAGGTTGGATTTCGCGAACATCTGACTGTTCAAGGATAAGCGTTCCCAGGGGGCGGTGCATAGCCGTGACCAGGATCGCGGCTGGCCCGATCGGCGCCCTACAGTTCGACCAGGGCGAGTTCCTCCGTGGGAAGGCTCGCCTGCGCGATCTCGGCCACGTGGCGGTGGTGGGTGAAGACGATGACCTGGCCGGCGCGCGAGAAGCCGGCGAGCGCCTGCAGCATCAGCCGCGTGCGCTCGTCGTCCGAAGTCATCAGCACGTCGTCCAGGATCACCGGCAGGTCGACGCCGGCGGCGCGGCGCAGGTCCAGGGCGGCGAGCCGCAGCGCCAGGTAGAGCTGGTCGCGCGTGCCCTCGCTCAGCGCTTCGACCTGCAGCCGCGTGCCGCCGCGGCGTTCGGCAAGCAACACCGGGCGCTCGTTCGATTCGTCGCCGAGCAGGCGCGTGAACTCGCCGCCGGTCATCGTTTCGAAGTGGCCGGAAGCCGCCTGCAGCATCGGCCCCTGGGCGCGTTCCCGGAAGCGCTTCAGCGCTTCGGAGAGCAGACCGTGCGCCAGGCGCGAGCGCAGCCAGGGCGTCATCGCGGCGCGCACGCTCGCGGCGGCCTGCTCCATCGCCTCGCGCGCAGCGGCCGCCGTGTCGGTGCTGTCGATGGCCTCGAGCGCCCGACGTGTCTGTTCTTCGCGCTGTCGACCCTCGCGCAGCCGCTCGTCGAGTTGCCGCTGCTCGCGGGCGATGGCCGCCTCGTCTGCGTCCATCCGTGCTTCGTCGCAGTCGTGCAGCCGCTCGCGCAGTTCGACGACCGGACGCCGCGAAGCGCGTGCCAGTTGCGCGCTCGAGCGGTCGAGTTCGGTCCGGGCTTCGCGCTTGCGGCGCGAGCGTTCCTCGGCCTCGGGCAGCCGCTCCGGGTCGTCGACCTGCGCTGCCAGACAGAGTTCGGCGAGGCGGCGCTCGTGTGCGGCCGCCGTGCGTCGGCATCGAGCCAGGTTGTCGAGCGCATGGTCGAGTGCCGCCTGGGCGCTCGTGCGGGCGGCTTCCACGCGTTCGGCGGCGTCGAGCCGGGTGGCGAGTTGCTCGATACACAGGCGCGTGTCGGTCGGTGCCGGTTCACCGAGCGTGGCGACAAGGGTCTCGACCGATTCCTCGAACGCTGCCAGCGCCTTTGCGATCCGCCTTTGCCGGTCTTCTGCCGCATGCACGCGGTCGCGTGCAGTCTGCAATTCGCGGAACTCGCCCAGCCTGGCACGGGCGACGGCCGGCGTCGCGTCGTCGTCGAGCAGCAGATCGACCAGCGCCGGCGCCAGCGCTGCCCGAGCCTGCCGCACGCCGGCGAGCAAGCGCACTTCGGTGTCGAGGAGCTGCTGGCGATGCCGTTCCTTCTGTTGTCGCTTGCCGGCGGCCGTGTCGAGGCGCTTCTCTCGCTGCCGGATCTCGTTCTCGACTTCGGCGGCGGTCGTCGCGAGCGTCGCCAGCGTCGCTTCGGGTACCGGAACCGCGAGGCCGGTGGCCGCGATCGCGTCGCGCAAACTGGCCGCAAGACGGGCTTCGATCGCTTGCAGTTGCCCGTGTTCGTCCAGCCGCAGTTGCAGGGTTTCGCAGGCGCGCCGGGCTGCCGGCAGCAGCGCCTGCCAGTCGCGCAGCGCGCGCGGCGACAGCGCGGGCAGCCGCGCGACCGCGAGCACCTGCTGCCATCCGGAGTCCTGTTCGGCGAGTTCGCGATCCAGCATCGCGCGCTCGGAGGTGAGCGCGTCGCGATCCCTGGTCAGCGAGTCGATCGCGTGCCGGCACGACTGGAGCTGGGCTGCGCGATCGGTGTTGCGCGCGATGTCGTCGGCCAGGCGGTCTGCGGTTTCGACAGCGCGTTCGTAGGCGAGCGCCAGTGCGCGCCCGTCGGCAGGGGCGGGCTGCGACTGGCTACCTTCGCCGGCCATGGGGGCTTGCGACCGGCTGGTGCTGTCGACGTCGATATAGGCTGCCCTGAGCTGCGCCCAGCCCCGGTCGCGTCGCTCGCGCGCCGCCCGGACTTCGTCGACGGTCGGTACCGGACCCTGCTCGAGGAGGCGCTCGTGCCGATCGGCCTGCTGGCGAAGCGCAGCCGAGACCTCGTCGATCCGGCGATCCGCCTCGGCCCGCCGGGTACGCGTGCGCTCGCTCGCCTGCGAGGCCTCGTCGATCTGCGAATCGAGCAGCGGACGGATGCGGCGCAGCGCGATCTCATCGGCGAGGCCGGCGGCAACGAGCGCATCGCGCGCCGCACGGCGGGCCGCTTCGATCTCGGCGGGCAGGGAGACCAGGCGTCTCAGCGACTGGTCGCTGCGGTCGAGTTCGGCGCATGCGATCCGAAGCGCCGTGCGGACTTCTGCCGCAGGCAGCTCGCTGCCGGGCGGCTCCGGTGCGTCCTCGTCCTGCCGCGCCATCGCCTGCCGGTGTTGTTCGAGCGCATGTTCGGCCCGTTCGAGCCGGGTCAGCGACTGTTCGATTCCGACGGCGGCTGCTGCTCCGGGCGCGCGCTCGAGCAGTCCGGCGTGCGCCATCGTGCTGTCGATGCGAGCGGCCGTCTCC
>CALLYQ010000164.1 GCA_937858875.1 uncultured Lautropia sp.
GCTTTTCGCGCCCCGGTGCTGCGGCCCTCGCTTTGCTCGCGCTTCCCTCGTCTTCCTCGTCCGGGCGGGGGGCGCGCGAACTCGGTCGCTTCGCTCCCTCAAACAGGCGCGCGCCCTTTTCCCGACCTCCCCTCGGAAGCACTCGGCTTGCACAGGGGCGCGAAAAGCACACACGCCCCACCGCCCGGCGCCAGCGAGATCGTGCGATGCGCAGGAAACGGATTCTGCGCGATTCTCGCTGCGGCGTGCGGGCCAGCAACGCGCCGCGCTACGGCTTTGGAAGTAAACAACAATTCGAGGCCGGAGGCGTAGCGTGCGGCTGGCAATGATCGGTTTTCCTGCGAGTGCCACCACCGCATCGAGCCGACGAGGGGCCGGGCAGGTACTCCGGGCACTTGGCAAGCCGAGCGCTTCCGAAGGGAGGGCGGAAAAAGGGCGCGCGCCTGTCTGAGCCCGCGAAAGCGGGCGAGTTCGCGCGCCCCCGCCCGGACGAGGAAGGCGAGGGAAGCCCCTGCCGGGCGGGGCCCGGCAGGGGCCGCAGCCTCGTGCCCGGAGTACCTGCCCGGCCCCTCGCCGGCCCGCTCCGACACCGTCGGCACTCGTAATAGCGGAGGCTCAGGCCGCGCGCTTCGCCGAAGGCCAGGGGAGGCCCTTGACGTCGGAACGCATCAGGCAATCGTCCGGCAGGCAGTCGATCGGCGTGAAGTCGCGATGCGCGATGTAGTCGGGCCGCGTGAACTTCGTGATGTGGTTCGACACCGTACACAGGCTCAGGTAGACGATCACGCGGTTCCACGGGCTCATGTTCGACGGCGAGCCGTGCACGAGGCAGCCGTGGAACAGCATCATCGAACCGGCCGGTCCCTTCGGGGCCACGATGCCGCCGCGCTCGACGAGTTCGGCGACCTTGGCGTTGTCGAGCGTCCACAGCGGGTAGCTGGTCGTCGTGACGTCGTGGCCAGCCTCGACCACGCCGAGCCGGTGCGAGCCCGGGATGAAATACAGCGGACCGTTGAACTCGTTGACCTCGTCGAGGAAGATCGCCACGTTCATCGCGCGCGGCTCGGGCATGCCGTCGTCGCGCTGCCAGGTGCCGTAGTCCTGGTGCCACTGCCAGACGTCGCCGTCGAAGGCCTGCTTGCCGTTGATCTTGAACTGGTGCATGTAGACGTCTTCGTCGAACAGCTGCCGCACCGGTTCGACCATCCGCGGATGGCGGCCGAGCTTCGCGAAGGCGTCGTTGTAGGTATGCGCGGCGAAGCTCGTGCGCGGCGTGACCCCGTCCTTCTCGCGAACGATCTCCGGCCGATGCTCGGCGTAGAGCTTCGGCACTTCGTCGAGCAGCACCTTCATCTCTTCGGGGCTGAACAGCGACGGAAAGAACAGGTAGCCGTCGCGCTCGAATTGCGCCAGTTGTTCGGGGCTCAGTTTCATGACGCCAATCTCCTCTTCGTGGTTGAGCGGGTGGGGCGGGTCCCGAGCAGCATCTGCACCGAGTTCGCCGCGTGTTCGTGCGACAGCCGTGCGGCCGTGTCGGCGTCGCCGGCGACGATCGCATCGAGGATCGCCGCGTGCTCGGACCAGACCGGCCGCATCGTGCCGGCGCGGCGCAGGTAGACGCTCATCGCCCGTCGCGTGTGATGCCAGTAATGGCGTGCGGATTCGAGCAGCAGCGGGTTGTTCGCGGCTTCGTAGACGAACAGGTGAAAGCGCAGGTCGGCCTGCACGAGCCGCGCCAGGTCGCCGGCAGCGCTGGCCGCGAGGCCTTCGGCGATGATCGCCTCGCCCTCGGCGCGCAGTTCCGGGCGCGGCTGCTGTGCCGCGGCGCGCGCAGCCGCGGAGTCGAGTGCAGCGCGCAACTGGTAAAGCCAGCCGACGAAGGCAGGATCCAGCGGCGCGACCCGCATGCCGCGCCGGTTCGCCGTGTCCACGATCAGCCCTTGCAGACGAAGCAGCCGCAGCGCCTGCATGACCGGCTGGCGGGACACGCCGAGGCGTTCGGCCAGCCCTTCCTGCGTAAAGCGCTCGCCGGCCTCGAGTTCGCCCGACAGGATCGCTTCGAGCAGCGAAGCGTGGACCTGGTCCACGAGATCGGGTTCATGGCTCAGCGGCCGGAGCATCGTCTTCGTGTCCTGAACTCTGTATACAGAACACAGTACTTCCAGACGATGCGGGCGTCAATAGGGCCCGGACTCCTCAGTGACGCGCCGACGAGTCTGCGAGCCGCCGTGCCGCCGAATCGTCGAGCCGCCTGCGGCCGGCCTCGTCGAGCCAGGGCCGCAGCAGCGCCAGCACCTGGCGCACGCCGCGCTCCGCCGACTCGGCCTGGAACGCCGGTTCGCCGAAGCGGCGCGCGTTGGCGATGTACTCGAAGGGCAGCCAGCCGGTCGCCACGACGACCATGTTGGTCGTCAGCATCGGGAGTTCATCGGCGCCGGCCGTCAGCTCGCCGGAGTCGGCCAGTGCCTTGCACAGCAAGCTCGCAGCCTCGGCCTTGCGCGCGACGATCGCCTGCAGCCCGGTTTCCAGCGCGCGATGCCGCGACAGCAGATCGTTGATGTCGCGGTAGACGAAGCGGTGGCGCCAGATCGATTCGAACAGCAGCCGGAGGAACGGGCCCGCATCCTCGAGGCGCACTTCGGCCTTTGCGCTCTCGTCGAGCAGCCGGCCGATCCCGGCCTCGAAGTCGGCGAACAGCGCGGTGACGATCGCTTCCTTGTTGGGAAAGTGGTAGTAGAGGTTGCCGGGGCTGATCCGGAGGTCGTCGCCGAGCGCAGTCGCCGTGACGTTCGGCTCGCCCAGCTCGTTGAACAGCTGGAGCGCGCGCTCGAGAATGCGCTCGCGCGTGCGGCGGGGCGGTTTGCGGGGCATGGTTCGCGGTGTGCCGGGGCGATGCAGTCT